>NZ_JASJDK010000216.1 GCF_030065675.1 Mastigocoleus sp. MO_188.B34
TCTGAATAATCAGACTGTATATTTTCGCTCTAAACTATCAGTAACTGTATCAAACTCTAGTTTTTACGTTAAAAGGTAATCTGCAAGGATTTGTCTCAAAGCCTTGTAAACATTGGCTTGCGAATTTTAGGACGGGTCTAATAAACGTTCCCACCTGAGTTGCAGTCGCCGCAATATTATTATTAGAGATGATTTCGGCTTGAATTGTATATTTTATTCGTCCGAAATTAGCAATCCAAAGTCTACCAATTACTGATTCAAAAAGTTTTATTGGTCGTTTATATTCAATTTCAGTTTTAGAAACTATAGGTACACTTCCGCGAGCAATTTCTGTTTCGAGTGGTAAGTGCTCGTCTAGGAATTTCAAGCGTAAATCTTCCAGCCATTTAATATAAACAATGTTACTGACAATTCCAGCAAAGTCTATGTCGTATGTTCGCACTGGTATGGTAATTTCTACTTCCAACGGACGAGATAATTTATCAGTTCCAATCATAAATTAATGCCAATGATGTAATTGTCCCCCCAATTAACAGACTAATTGGTCTGTTTTTTCAGAAATAAAAAATTCTCAGGGTCAAAATAGGTTAGAGGTTAGGGTAAATATTGCTTTTATCTCGGGGCGAAACTTTCAATATACTGGGAAAGATGGGTCATTGCTCTCTTAAGGTAAATGGAATTGCCATGTAGTTGAGTCATCATTAACCCGCCTTCAAAAATAGCGATAGTCACCGTAGCAACTTGCTCGGGGTCAATGTCCGGAGAAATTTCTCCCCTCGTAATTCCTTTTTGTACAACTCTGCGAATCATATCGTACCAAGAATTCATTGCTTCCTGGGCGCGTTTTCTCAAAGCTGGGTGAGTATGGTCACTTTCAACAGCAGTATTCAGTAAAGGACAACCTCCTTTTAAAGGTGGTTTTTCTATATAACTCACAAAGACTTGAACAATTGCTTGTAAGCGCTCGACCGCATTACGTTTACTCAAAAGTGCAATCCTGTAGCGATAACTAATTAGGCTAACAGCATAATCAAAAGCTTGTAGTGCTAATTCATCCTTATTTTGAAAGTGATTGTAAATTCCTCCTTTTTTTAAACCCGTGACTTGCATAATGTCAGACATAGAAGTTCCAGCATACCCCTGTTTATTAAACAGTTCGGCTGCCTGTTGAATAATTCTCTCCTTTGTCTCTTCACCTTTAGACATCAGTTTTTTCGATCGCTACTTAGGGCAGAATACAATGATTAATATTGCATTACTTCAATTTTATCTATCAGGATTGAGTATAAAACCAACCGGTCGGGATTATATTAATAAATAAGCTGCTTGAAGTCAAGCATACGTGATGTTTTGATTTAAAGTCAAAAATAGCACTTGAACTTTCGGTTTGTGAGTTTTAGCTTTTGTTATGCGCTGCTGTCAAATATGATTCTGGGATACTTAGGAGTCTCACTCTAAATATTTACCATATGCATTTTTAATTAATCTTTGTAATTAATTAAAACTTATAACCCAAGTATAATTGGGTTACTGATAGCTAAATGCTAATGTGGTGTAACTGTAGTTACCTGTTACTCAGAGATGAAGTCTGTTGCAGATGCTCCTGATTCGCAATCGAATATTCAAGATAATTTGCCGGTAATTTTAACTTCCGACTTGCGAAAAAGTTATCGCACTGGCTTTTTCTTGAATCAAAAATTTACTTCCCTCAAACATTGTTCTTTAACAGTTTACAAAGGAGAAACCTTTGGGTTATTAGGACCGAATGGTGCTGGGAAAACAACACTATTAAAACTATTGTTGGGTATTATTCATCCAACTTCAGGAAGAGGGTTATTGCTAGGTAAACCCTTGGGCGATCGCAATATAAAGCAACGTATTGGTTATTTGCCAGAAAATCCATATTTATATGAATATCTTACTGGTTGGGAGTTTTTGCAATTAGCAGCAGGGCTGTTTGGACTCTCAAAGCGGGTACAAAAACAAAAAATTCCTCAACTTCTAGACTTAGTGGGTTTATCCCAAGCTGATGCTTGTAAAAAACGTATGCGTCACTACTCTAAGGGTATGCTTCAGCGAGTGGGAATGGCACAAGCATTAATTAACGATCCAGAATTAATATTTCTTGACGAACCAATGTCAGGACTCGACCCTGTCGGACGTTATCAAATGCGGGAAATTATTTTACATCTCAAAGCGACTGGAAAAACTATCTTCTTTAATAGTCACGTTTTGAGTGAAGTAGAACAAATTTGCGATCGCATTGCAATCCTGGCAACAGGTGAATTAATCTGTACTGGTTCTTTAACAGAATTATTAGGAACTCCTCACACCTATCGAGTTAAAGGTCAAGGTGGTGATTGGGAAGTTCTTAAGCAGTGGATACCTGATATTGAAGGCTTAGCGGATGGTTCTTGGGAAGGAAAACTAGAAGGTGATGTTTATGACTTTATTGCTAGTCTGAGACTGATGGGAGGCTTACTCATTTCTACCGAGTTACATAGTCTGAGTTTGGAAGAATTTTTTGTTCAGAAAATTGAAGGAAAGTAAACAATATTACTCAGAGATGATTCAAAAATAGGGAACGGGGAACGGGGAACAGATAAGTAATAATTTCTGATCCATTACCAATTACCCATTACCCATTACCCATTACCAATTACCCATTACCCATTACCAATTACCCATTACCCATTACCAATTACCCATTACCCATTACCAATTACCCATTACCCATTACCAATTACCCATTACCAATTACCCATTACCCACATTACACCTAAATTGTGACTTGAGTTGCAAAGCAAATAAAGCCGTGCATACAGTCAAAACCCCTGTAATCCAGAAAGGAGCCAGATAACCGAGTGTAACTAGTAATCCAGAAATCGCTGGTCCCAAAGCATTGGCAAGACTAAGATAGGAAATGTTAGTTCCTAGTACTTCACCCTGCTCTTTTTGAGTGCTATTGAGGGACAAGATAGACTCGATTAAAGGCATAGGAAAAGCAGTAATTAAACTAAAAACCGCAATAATTATAAAAAAGGCTGTAATGTTAGGGAATGTGGGAATTAATAAAAATGTCATTCCTCGTACAAACAATGCTGTAAACAGAATATCAATCAGGTTGAATCTTTTTCGTAATGGATCTAGAGCAAAAACTTGAGAGATAAATCCTATTACTCCAACTAAAACAAATATAATTGTGAGAATTTTTACGTCTTGTTCTAATACTTTTAACAGAAAAGGTTGAAATGCAAAGGTAAAAATTGTAAAGGTTGTACCGTTAAGAAAGGTTAAAATAAACAATTGTCCCAACTTGGGTCGAGTTACAGACTTGGCAATTTTGAGTAAACCAAAATCGCTCCAACTCAAGTAGAATTCTTGTTTTTCCGAGCGAGGTAATGTTTCCGGTAGAAAGAAAGCAGTTAACACCGTCGCAAACAAAGCCATACTTGCTCCCAGCAAAAAACTTAAACCCAGTGAAGATATACCTTCCGGTGTTGGTAGTTGAAGAGCAAGATAACTGAGTGCTGGACCAATAACAAGTCCAAGACTAAACACAGATCCAAAAATCCCAAAAGCTTTAGTACGTTGCTCTGCATTGGTAATGTCGCTAATTACTGCACTAGCTATAGAGTTATTTCCACCAGTAAATCCATCAAGTATACGAGCAGCAAATAGCAGCCAAGCAAAAGGTGTTACAGCCGCAATGATATTTGCTGCAACTGTACCCAGTAAACTTATTATTAGCAAAGGTTTTCTCCCCAAGCGATCTGAAAGTCTACCTAGAATTGGCGTACCAATAAACTGAGATACAGAAAAAGCTGTAAGTAACAAACTTGCTTGAAAATCACTCAGTTCAAACTGTTTCGCGTAGGGGTACAGTAGTGGAAAAACTATGGTAAAACTGACAGAATTAATAAAACCAATTAGCGCAACAATCCAATATGTAGTTGGTAAGTCAAACAGCCCCTTAATATTCTTAAAATTCATCTACTTTTGCTCGGATTTAACCGCATGTAGAGTTTTAATACACCCTTAGGTTAAGCATAACCTCAATAACTGGTCATTACAATTGCTAGATATTTAATTACCTCTGGAATTATTATTTGATATTTTCACGGATTTTTATGGATTTATCTATATTTTTAATTCGGTGAAAACCTCAGGGTGTTTTTGTCTCTTACTGAGTTAATTTCAATGTAATTAATATTAAATTAATCTTATAAATATGTCAGTATTATCAGTTAAGCAATATCACGCAAAAGTTGATAAAATTATTCAATATGGTGGCTCTCGTAAAGAAACAGCAATCCGTACAGCTTTTCAAAATCTTTTAAATCAGTACTGTACGACAAAAGAGTTTTTATTAATACCCGAACTAGATTATAAAACGAGAAATGGCAAAACAGTTTATCCAGATGGGACTGTTAAAGATGCTTTACGTCTAGATTGGGGGTACTGGGAAAGTAAAGACCAATACGATGATTTAGATCGGGAAATTGATAAGAAACTAGCAAAAGGTTATCCCGATAGTAATATTTTTTTTGAGGATTCTCAAACCGCAGTATTAATTCAAAGTGGATATGAATCAATGCGGGTCCCGATGCGCGATGCGGAGGGATTAGATGGGATTATTAATCATTTCATTAATTATGTTCGTCCGGAAGTTAAAGATTTTTGGGAAGCGATTCAGACTTTTAAAGCTGATTTAACCAGAATTTTAGAAACGTTGCGAGATTTAATTGATAATCAAGCGACTGTTAATCCTAGATTTGAAATTGCGAGGGATAAATTTTGGCAGATTTGTAGAGATTCTATCAATCCCGAAGTTACTTTGTTTGATGTTCGGGAGATGATTATTCAGCATATCTTAACTGAAGATATTTTTCTAACTATTTTTAATGAATCTCAGTTTCATCAAGAAAATAATATTGCACGAGAATTACAAAATGTTATCGATACATTTTTTACTGGAGTTACCAAGCGAAACACTCTCATAACAATTAAAAGTTATTATGGTGTAATTAGAAGAACTGCTGCAAATATTTGTAACCATCATGAAAAGCAGAAGTTTTTGAAAGCATTATATGAGAACTTTTATAAAGCTTATAATCTTAAAGCTGCTGATAGGTTAGGAATAGTCTATACTCCCAATGAAATTGTGCGGTTTATGGTGGAGAGTGTAAATTATTTGACCCACAAGCATTTTGGAAAATTACTAGAAGATAAGGGAGTAGAAATTTTAGATCCTGCAACTGGTACGGGGACTTATATTACTGAGTTAATTGAATTTTTACATAAGGATTGCTTGGAATATAAATATAAGCATGAAATTCACTGTAACGAGGTAGCTATTTTACCTTATTACATTGCGAATTTGAATATTGAGTACACCTATAAACAAAAGATGGGTGAGTATCAAGAGTTTGAGCATATTTGTTTTGTTGATTCTCTGGAACATACATCTTTTCATGGTAAGCAGTTAGATTTATTTGCAATGTCGGTAGAGAATAGCGAGAGGATTAAGCGACAAAATGAAAGTACAATTTCTGTGATTATTGGGAATCCACCGTATAACGCAAAGCAAGAAAATTTTAATGATAATAATGCTAATAGAACCTACACAGCGATAGATAAACGAATTAAAGACAGTTATATCAAGTATGGTCAAGCTCAAAACCAAATTGTTTTATATGATATGTATGTGCGGTTTATGCGATGGGCTTCTGACCGATTAAATAGTAATGGTATTATTGCTTTAATTACTAATTCTTCGTTTATTGATAGTAAGACTTTTGATGGGTTTAGAAAAGTTGTTGCTGATGAATTTAGTCATATTTATGTGATTGACTTAGGTGGGAATGTTCGCAGTGGTGATAAATCGGGTAGTGTTTTTGGGATTCAGCTAGGGACAGCAATTAGCTTCATGGTAAAGAAAGCAGGAAAAACTAAGTCACCTTGTAAAATTTTTTATACTAAGCTAGAGCAAAACTCTGGACAAGATAAGTTAGACTTTATCGCTAAAACACCTTTGGATAAAATCCCTTTTGAGCATATCAATCCAGATAAAAAATATCATTGGATTAATCAAACAGATAATGATTTTGATAGTCTTTTACCTTTGATTGATAAAGATGTAAAAGCAGGAAAAGCACAGGAAGCTATTTTTGAGTTGTTTTCAAGAGGAGTTGCAACCCAGCGTGATGAGTGGGTATATGATTTTTCTAACTCTGCTCTAGAAAATCGGATGAAGTTTTTTGTTGATGTGTACGAACGCAGACGGAGAACTTTGGAAGACTTAGGCTTTGATATTAAATGGGATGCTGAATTAAGTAGATATTTGGAAAGAAATATTTGTAAAGAGCTTGATGAAAATTCTATAGTTGTAAGTACATATCGACCATTTACGAAAAAATATCTTTATTTTGATAAGCATTTTAATGGAAGAACTTATCAACTTGTCAATATTTTCCCAGGTAAAGAATTTAATAATAGGGTTATTGGTTTTATGGGTCAGCCTGAAGCCAAGCCTTTCACTGTAATTTCCGCTAATTCTGTTGTTGACTTAAATGCAGTTAGCCCCGCTTCTGGAGGTACTCAATGTCTACCTCTCTATCGCTACGACAAAGATGGAAACCGCATTAACAATATTACCAACTGGGGACTAGTAGTCTGTCAAGAAATAATTGAGGGATAAAGTCGTTTAAGTTTAATCCGCGCATCTGTGGTAGTAAACTGCCAATCAACTGTGCGATCGCGTTGATTTCTTTGTATTTCCCAAGCAGTAACTTCCTTGATTAA
>NZ_JASJDK010000015.1 GCF_030065675.1 Mastigocoleus sp. MO_188.B34
GCACCGAAGTCCTGTCAATTTTTGCGTTAATGTTCTGTGTGGATTAATCGCTTATTGTCACCAACCTAAAAAGCCTAACCTTCATTTAGATTGGCTTTTACCTCAATCTGCTTAACCCGAACTCAGGTTAATTAAATCGTTCGGCTCTTTCTATCTCGATTTCAAATGGGCGAGCCGTGAGAACTAAGTTGACATTTAAGTAAATGCTTAACTATATTAGTAATACTTAAGTATTAGCTTAATCATTTTTGTCGTTGAGAAACCTTAACCAATTAAAAAGTGGGTTTCTTGCTTCCATGGTGTGAAATATTTTGCTCTATGAAATCTTTATTCTATCGATAACAAGGAAAATAACAACTAATGACAAGCAACAAATGATAACTGACCAAACTTGATATGAGTAGACCATGCGCCAGTGCAGATATATTTCAAGTTATTGCCGATCCAACGCGTAGAGCATTATTAGATCGGCTGCGTACTGGGGAACAAGCAGTAAAACAATTAGCCGAACCTTTTGCAATGAGTCTACCAGCAATTTCTCAGCACCTACAGATTCTGTGTGAAGCAGGCTTAGTGCAAATGCGAAAATCGGGACGACAACGCTTGTATCGACTCAACCCAGAACCCTTGAAACAAGTATCTGATTGGATTTCCTGTTACGAAGAATTTTGGCAAAACAAACTTGATGCTCTTGGTAATTATTTGGAGGAGGATTAATGCTCAAAACTTTGAATTTAGATGTTGTTTATCCCCATCAGCCACAACGGGTTTGGGAAGTAATTACAGATAGTCGTGCTTTAGCTGCATGGTTAATGGAAAATAACTTTGAGCCAAAGCTTGGACATAGATTCCAATTTAAGCACACTGCATTACCGGGAACTAATGTAACTATTGATTGTGAAGTGATTGAGCTTGATGAGCCCAAGCGAATTTCTTACACCTGGAAAGATAGTTTAATGTGTCAGCCTTCTATTGTTACTTGGACTTTAGAACCAGTTGAAGATGGTACTCGCTTGCGTTTACAGCATAAAAGTTTAGGGACAGTTTCGTTTGAAGTCCAGCAACCAAGATATTCTCAGCCATTGCAGAATCACTTTATGTCTGATTCACAGCAGATTACTCAGACTTTAATAACGCCAGTCACTCATAATCTTCCATTGCAGTCAACTCCCGTTCGCAAATACGAAAGATTAAACTATCTCGTTCTCAATTTCTTTCTTAATGGTGAGTGGAACTATAAACTAAATAAAAAGCTACCACAAGTCTTAGTTAGTTATGTGAAAAACTTGTAGAGACGCGACATGTCGCGTCTCCTGAGGAATGTGGATTAAATAAAGTACAAAAGGTTCTGTGAGCATCGCGTAATGCACCATTCCAAATTTCAAAATTACAAGTTATTAAATTCTCATTCCTAAGTCTCCTAAGAAATTTTTTATTAATAAATAAAACATAATTGCAAAATGAATGAAGCCAATGAAATACGGCTTACTTTAGCGCGTCAAAATGCAGCTTCATATATAACCATTCCCCAGGTCAGAGCAATTGGAATTGCTGGTTCTGTCGCTCGTGGAGAAGCTGATGCTTACTCAGATATTGATATGAGTATTTATTACGAGGAACTACCAAAAGAGAAGGAACTTAAACTAGCCTATAAACAAAATCAAGGGACGGATTACAGAGTTTACGATGACGAACACGAAGATGGAGCATTAGTTGAACAATATTTTGTTCAGGGCATTAAATGCGATTTTGGTCATGTTACGATTGAGCGTTTTGAGGGTGACATAAAAAAGCTGCTGGAAGAATGTCACCCGGAAAATATCATGCTAAAAGTACTTGAGGGCATTGTTGATATGGTGCCATTACATGGTGCTGAATTAATTGAACAATGGAAAGCAAAGGTAGCAAACTATCCTGATAGATTAGCCCAAGCAATGGTGAAAAAGCATATGCAATTTCGTCCTTTATGGGTGCTGAATAACTATGCCATAAAGCGAGGTGATGTATTATTTTTAGCGAATGAACTACAGCAAGCAGTCAAGAAAATTATTGGGGTTCTATTGGGTTTAAATCGCTTCTATCATCCTGTTAATTCTGCACCATTTAAGGGGATAGATAAGTTGATTAACAAGATGACAATTGCTCCACCCAATCTTTCATTCCGTTTGAAGCAGATTTTGCAAGAAGAACCCAAAACAGCGGTAAATCAACTGGACGAATTGATTGAAGAGACATTCACCTTGGTAGAAAAACATATGCCACAAGTAGACACGACGGAAGCTATGAATAAGTACCAGCTTTGGTCAAACAAGTTTCAATCTTGAGTAATTATTATGAGTATTTTTTGTTTAGTCCATGGTGCTTGTTTGGGTGCTTGGTCTTGGAAATATCTAATTAACGAATTGGAAGCACGGGGACATCAAGTGATTGCGATGGATTTACCAATTGAAAACCCCGAAGCAAATTTATCTGCATTCGCACAAGCTGTACTCGATCCACTCCAAGAGAGTGAAGAAGATATAGTATTGGTCGGTCATTCGATGGCTGGTACTGTAATTCCCATAGTTGCTAGTCAAATTCCTATTAGTCGTTTAGTATTTCTTAGCGCACTTATCCCATACCCTGGGATGAGCACACTCGAACAGTGTGAATTTCAAGCTACTGCAAATCTTTTCAAAGCAGAAGAATACAATCCAGTAAAAAGTAAATTCGAGCATTTGCGCTACGAACCCCATATGTTGAATTCTGCTTTACGAGGAAAAGACCCCGTACAAGACCGAGCAGTAGTAATGAAATTTCACTTCCACGATTGTCAACCGGATATAGCAGAATGGGCTATTTCTAAGCTACGAACTCATCGATCGCCAGCACATTTAACTGAAATGTTTCCCCTGCAAAAATTACCCGATGTAGAGTATAGCTATATTCTCGGTACTGAAGACAGAATACTTTATCCTGCATGGTCGCGATATGCTGCACGCAAACGTTTGGGAATCGATCCGATAGAAATAACAGGGGGACACTATCTACAATTATCTCGTCCCGCTCAACTCGCCGATATTCTCATCAATAATCGTAGCGTTACTAAAACTAGTGGTATTTGATATTAATTTCAAGTCGTTTTACTTGTGCTTGAGTAAGCCCTTTTTTCAAGATTTTAAAGAGGGCTAAATCCTAACTACAAACTGATAGTAATCGATCTATTCATATAATTTATGGAGGATAGAGATGAATTCACCTACTCGACCAAATATTCCATTTGTAATTCAGCCTTCTGCTCAAGGCGATCGCGTTTTAGATATTTATTCTCGGTTATTAGCAGAAAGAATTATCTTTTTTCAAGGAGAAGTAACTGATGAAACGGCAAATTTAATAGTTGCACAAATGTTATTTCTCGATGCTGACGACTCAGAAAAAGATATTACCCTCTACATCAACAGTCTTGGAGGCTCTATAACTGCGGGGATGGCTATTTACGACACAATGAATCAAATTCGCACCGATGTATCTACAGTTTGCGCCGGAATTGCTGCATCGATGGGTGCATTTTTGTTATCTTCTGGAACTCGGGGAAAGAGATATGCTCTTCCTAACGCGAGAATTATGATCCATCAACCTTCGGGAGGTGCGCAAGGAAAAGCCAGTGATATTGAAATTGCAGCTAAAGAAATTTTGTATTTCAGAGAAAAAATAAATCAAATGCTTGCAGCAAATACAGGGAAATCCCAAACACAAATTGAAGCTGACTCGGAACGGGATTTCTTTATGAGTGCTGAGGAAGCAAAAGCCTATGGTTTGATTGATTCCATTGTGAGAAAGTGAAAAATTAAAGAGTCTTCAGTAGTAAATATCTTTAATGAAGCTTCAGTAAACAAATACCAAGAAAAATTTTTCATGAACATTCTCGTAATTGGTGGTACTAACTTTATCGGTCCACCTGTGATTCGTCATCTCATAAATATGGGTCATGAAGTCACTGTTTTCCATCGTGGAAAAACCCAAGCAGAATTACCCGAACAAGTAAATCATCTATTAGGCGATCGCAGAGATTTAAATGACTTTAAAAACAAATTTGAACAGCTTGGTCTTGAAGTTGTTCTAGATATGTTTGCTTATACCCAAGATGATGCTCAAAAATTAATGAAAACTTTTAAGGGTATAGCTCAAAATGTAGTTGCGATTAGTAGCATCGATGTTTATCGTGTTTATGATGTTTTATGGGGTAAAGAATCAGATATTATCCCACTACCACTAACTGAAGATTCACCTTTACGTTCTTCGCTTTACCCATTTCGAGAAATACCATATCGTCCCTTAAATGCTCCTGCTGATTACGAGAAAATTTTGGTCGAACGGGTGGTAATGTCAGATCCCGAATTACCTGGAACTATTGTGAGATTACCAATGGTTTATGGTGTCAACGATCCTTTGCGTCGTCTATTCCCATACCTACAAAGAATGAAGGAGCAACGTCCCATCATAGTTTTGGAAGAGAGCATTGCTAATTGACGCGGTTCCTATGGATATGTAGAAAATGTAGCGTTTGCGATCGCATTAGCAGCTACGAATAAAAAAGCCAAAAATCGTATTTATCACGTCGCAGAAAAAGAGACATTTTCAGAAAGCGAACGTATATCTAAAATTGGAGATTTAGCAGGATGGGAAGGTAAAATTTTAACTTTACCAAAAGAGAAAATGCCCAGCGACTGGAAATTGATGTTAAATACTAAACAAGACTGGTTAGTAAACTCCAGTCGAATCAGAGAGGAACTCGGGTATCAAGAAATTATTCCACTGCACGAAGCTTTAAAATCAACTCTTGAATGGGAAAGAAATTACCCACCTGAAAAACCAGAAAATTTTGTAACACCTTGGTTACTGGATTATGTAACTGAAGATAAACTTGCAACAAAAAATTTAGATTAATCAAAAAGGAAAAAGGATATAGATTAATTTTATCTGTAGAAACGTAAAATCATCACCTTATTACCACTTCTACTCGTACGTTTCTACACATAAATGCAGAATTTATGAGAAGTTTATTAGTCACAAATATCAAATAAAATTGAAATGTTTTACACTTCTGACTTTATTAATTTACTTTACACTAATTAAGTTAGTTTAAATTACACTCTATTTGTGATATATAAATGTGTTTTAAACAACCTAATTAATCAAAACTTCAATTATCAAAAATAATATTTTAAAAGAGATATTTTATTATGAAAATAAATCAAATATAGCCTCTTCAGTATTTAGAAATGTTGAAAATTTTAATTTGGTAAATATTAGAATATTAATCCGAAACTTGTATGTTTCGGACTGTAATTAAAATTAGCAACAAAACACGAAAAAAACTTATTCTAAAAGAGGTGTTTTGATGGAAATACTTGCACTATTAATTATTGTGACCTTACTTGCTATTCTATTTCCAGGAGAAGATAAATCAGATCAAGAGCCAGATGAAGAATATGAAGTTAAGGTTTATAAGAAGAAAAAGAAAGATTGAAAAATAAGTAAGCAAGTAAGTAAAATGCTAATTTAATATTCAAAATCAGCTTTTTACTTAAGGGAATTAAAAAAAATCAGTTCATTACTTTTTCTTTTTATTAATGCTCAGATATCAGATTAAACATCAACTGATTTAAAGTATCTACCACTTCAATAATGCTTGAATTAAATCAGCGAAACCTCAAATATTTTTGTTTACTATATATCTGAAGAAAATTATATATCTCAAAAGACTTTAACAACATCTACTGAAATACATACTCAGTAAATGGAGAATTGTTAAAGTCTTTTTTATTTTATTATTTTTAAAAAATCCCCAATTTTTGCTCCTTAATTCCTGGTAGCTATCAAAATTGAACAGTTATTTGTGATACTCGAACATTTAAATTTTTCCAATTTGGATCATTTGAAGAAAATTGGCTATCGCCAGTAACTCTTTGATATTGCTTAGGGTATTTATTAATAACATATTCAGGAGCATCAACGCGAATAGAAAGTTTACCTTGATATTTTGATAACTTGGTATTTTCCAGGTTCACATAACCACCATAGTCCCATGCAAGACCAGTCAGGTTAAATTCTCCAAGTATCTGCTGTAATTGTTCTAATGAAGTCCCAACATTAATTCCTTCGGGTGTTTCCCATTCGGGACCTAGGTTACTAATGTATTGGATTTTTTGGCGATTATTATCCCAATTCACAGTAAAAGAACGTCCTTTACCTAAATTGACTTTAGTTGTAGGAATTTTTCCTATACCTTCTGGTCCAGAAATTGTTTCATCACTTAACTGCGACTCTCCAAAAATTTTGACTAAATCGTCACGGGTGGTTTGTGGTGTTATTGAACCAACTCGTTCTCCGGGAATAATTAAAGTGTCTTTTCGCGGACTATTTTCCGTTGCTGCTTTAGTTTTTTTTGGTACAGTTTCTCCAGGAGTCTCTCGTTTTGTTGAGTCTATTTCTGATACTGAGTTACTGTTGTAACAAGCTACCAATAAACTCAAAAGTATTATTAATACTAATTTTCTCGTCATAAACATTAATTTCACTTATACATAGAAATCTGTTTCCGATTGTACAGTACTTAAATATACAAAAACTTCATTTTGCTCCAAGTCTCTGAAAATGTTACCTGAAAATGCATAATACTATCTGTATATCGATCTATTACAATTTCACTTGAGTAAGTGGACTGTTAATTAGTCCCTCAAAATACATAAAAGTAAAATCTCAATACTTACATTTTTGTGTAGAGCCTAAATGATGAGACATTATTCTCTGTATTAAGAGTTGACTCCTAAAATTGATTTATGAATTCAAATTCAGAAATATCAAGTTCAGAAATATTAAATTCAGAATTACTAGCAGAAGTTACTAACCGCATCACAAAAACACCCCAAAACCGGATTACTTTTGCCGAATATATGGATTTAGTGCTGTATCATCCCCAGCATGGTTATTACTCCCAAAAAGCAGCAAGCTTGGGTAAAAAAGGTGATTTTTTTACTTCTGTACACCTTGGGTCTGACTTTGGTGAGATGCTAGCGGTACAATTTGTGCAAATGTGGGAAATCCTAGGAAAACCCAAACACTTTTCCCTCGTAGAATTAGGAGCGGGACAAGGATACCTTGCATTAGATATTCTTAAATATCTCCAGCAACACCACCCGGATTTTTTCGCTGCATTAGAATATTTAATTGTTGAAAAATCCCCAGGATTAAAACAAAACCAACAGCAACGCTTACAGGAATTTTCTGTGCAGTGGTGTGAATTAGAAAGTTTACCTGCAAATAAAATTACTGGCTGTTTTTTTTCTAATGAATTATTTGATGCTTTACCAGTCCATCAATTTACAGTGAGTGAGGGGGAACTGAAAGAAATTTATGTTACTACCGCAGCACCACAAAATAGAAACGAATCACAAAATCAATTTGCTAATAATCAATTTAATAATTTATTTCAAGAAATAACAGACACACCGTCCACCCCTCAAATCAAAGAATATTTTCAAATATTGGGTGTGGATATAACAACTTATCCAGATGAATATCGTAGTGAAGTCAACTTGAATGCTTTAGATGTATTAAGTGCGATCGCAAATAAATTACAGAGAGGATATTTATTAACAATCGATTATGGCTACCCAGAAAATCGTTATTACAACCCCAGGCGATCGCAGGGAACACTACAATGTTACTGGCAACATCAGCGTCATAATAATCCTTACATAAATATTGGTAAACAAGATATTACCGCCCATATTGACTTTACAGCTTTAGAAATTTGGGGCGAGCGCTACGGATTAAACAAAACCGGCTTTACCCAACAAGGTCTATTCCTCATGGCTTTGGGTTTGGGGAAACGGATCTCAGAACTTTCTTACACATACAAATCTGTACCGAAACTAATAAAAAGACGCGATTCATTACAGCAACTGTTAGATCCTTTAGGGCTAGGCGGTTTCGGCGTTCTCATTCAAGATAAAGGACTTTCGGAAACAGAAAAAAATCAACCTCTCCAAGGATTTTATGAACCGCAACTAACTTAAACCTTATATTTTCACTCGAACAAAATTAAAAATCTATTTAACCAATACTGTGTTTAAAAAGATTGGTTTAAGATAAGCAATGATTCAAGAAAATATCTAGATAAACAATAGGTAATTACTATGAGTAGTCATGAATTGTTGATGTTAGTTGTATTACTTGTTCCCGGGATTTTACTTTCGGTTGCAATTATGCTTAGCTTTGCTGCTGGTGGTTAGAAAGAACAAATATTTTTCCTGGCGGAGTGCTTAAAGTATTCCCCAGGGTTAATTAACATAACCAAAATCCTTACAAAATTAGAAAAAATCCGTAAGCTTAGCAATAACCGATTTATTTTCCCCACTACCATACAATCGATTTGATTGCTTATTGCTATGCCAAAGGAAGAAAAAGTATGAAGGTGGCATTTCTGGGGACTGGATTAATGGGACTGCCGATGGCAACCAGGTTATTGGAAAATAACATTGATTTGATAGCCTACAATCGCACCCCAGAAAAATTAAAACCACTTAAATTTGCAGGCGCACAAGTGACAACCGAACCACGGGAAGCAATTCTTGCGGCAGATTGTATCATTCTGATGCTGACTAATGCAGCTGCAATTTATAGTGTTTTACTTTCGGATATGTGTTGGCGCACCTTAAGCGAACGTACAGTAATTCAAATGGGAACTATTACTCCTACTGAAAGTAAACAAATTAGAGATACTGTAATTTCAGCCGGTGGAGAGTATTTAGAAGCACCTGTACTTGGTAGTGTTAGAGAAGCCGAAATAGGGGAATTAATTGCTATGGTCGGCTCCCAAAGACAAGAATTTCAACGTCATTTAAAATTACTCAAAAATTTTAGTCCTGAGCCAGTGCATATTGGTCCTGTTGGTACTGCAGCAGCTTTGAAGCTAGCATTAAATCAACTTACTGCTTCACTTACTAGTGCTTTTGCTTTAAGTTTAAGTTTTGTCAAAAGCTACGATGTGGACGTAGAGGTGTTAATGCAAATTCTCCGTGAAAGTCCTCTTTACGCCCCAATATTTGATCGAAAACTATCAAGAATGGAAAATCAGAATTTTGCTAACCCGAATTTTAGGACTAAACATCTCCTAAAAGACACTGATTTGTTTATTGATGAAGCTAAAAATATTGGTTTGAATGTTAGTAGCATAGAAGGAGTAAGAAAAATTATAGAAAAAGCAATAAAAATATCCTTTGCGAATGCAGATTATTCATCATTATTTGCTGCTATTAATTCCATTAGCGAAGTGCAATAAAATTTATTATTATTTGTGCTTTAAATTTTTAACCGTATAAAAAGTTTCTAACAAAGGTTGGTAGGGCTTTATCTGCCTTTACGAAAAGTCATCAGAAGTAAATGAATATTTAAATATCAAACTTGACATCTCTTACATTAGTCGAATATCCTTTATGTAAGAGATGTCAAATTGTAGCTGTTAACCTTATTAGATAAAGCCCCGACCGAGGTTCCACTATGACCGCATTCGCAATCCCAGAACGACAAAGTCACAACAAAGGTAACAGAAAATCGCCCAAACAAGTTTTAAGCATAATTGCGTCTTGTGATGATTCTTCTGTTAAACCAATAGAAACTAAAATTACTCTTCCAGGACAACCATTAACCCAAAAAACGCTGAAAGATATTGGGAAAATACTAAAAGTTCTGGCTTGGTTAGATCCTAAAGAAATTAAAGATTTAGTGTATGGCTTAAAGTCAGACTCTACAAGTATGGATGAAAAAGATAATTTACATCCTCTTGCAGCAAAATTAGGAGCAGATCGAATCAGCAGTGAAGAGAACTATAGTTTAGAAAAAACTGCACTATTCAACTTTTTTAAGTGGAGACAAGAGTTACTTCAAGATTCCTTGAGTGCTCCAGAAGTTGCTGCGCTACTGAATACAAGCCGTCAAACACCACACGATCGCTTGAAAAAAAATACTTTAATTGCAGTTCAGGATGAAGGTAAATGGAAGTTTCCTAAATGGCAATTTGACCACTTAGGACCTGATGGAGTAATTGATGGATTACCGGATGTACTAAAAACTCTTAACGTTCCTGCTTTATCAAAAATAAGTTGGTTGACTAAAACAAATCAAGAATTGGGAGGGATAACTCCGATTGCTGCTTTACAAAAAGGTGAAAAAGATCGGGTTGTTGCTGAAGCTAAATGTGTGGGAATAATCTAAATCGACATTAGTCTTATAAGTATTTTTTATATTTTACCCACTACCATTACTTCTTATTTTTTTCTTGAAGCTAATTGATTGACTGAAATAAGTATGGAAGATAACTTCGTCGGACGTGAAATTCCGGAATTAACTTGATATTTAAAGTATATATCTTTATAGTCTTGTCATATCTCAAAGTCAAGACTAAAAGCTATGAATACTGAATTGATAATCCAAGTTAATTCTTACCAGCTTTTTCAGTCAATCAGTTGAGAAATTTTGAAGATGGTAAAAATAGCATCTCCCTCGCCTGAAAATTTAGTTCGAGCTAAACCACTGCACTATACTCTTAACCAAGGTGAAAGTATTTGCAGAATTTTTCGTCCCCATCCAGAATACTATCCAAAACCTCTAACATTTCGTTACTGGGGACCTTGTGCAAGATTTGACCACCACTGTGGTGGTTTATGTTTTCCTTGTCATCAAGAACTGGAAATCAAAGGAGATTACGATCCACATAGGGGGGTACTATACGCTGCACTTAAATTTTCATGTTGTTTAGTGGAAGTATTTAGTCAAACATTACCTTTGATAGAAATAACTGACCACCAGGTTGTTTTATTGACTGCTCAGCGCGATTTAATGCTTCTAGATATTAGAGACCAAGGTGCAATGCGGGCTGGAGCAAATGAAGCTAGTCTAGCAAAAACAGATAGAAGAAATATCACTCAGGCTTGGTCACGATGCTTTTACCAAGAAAAAGCGATATATTCAGAAATTGATGGCATCATTTACAGAAGTGCTCACAATAATGAAGACTCTATCGTATTTTATGAGCGCGCAAAAGATTACCTTACCTACGATCCAGATACAGATGTATTATCTCTAAAAGATAAGCAGTTGAGAGGATTAATATATAAGGCTGCAGAAGAAAATAATCTAATAGTGAAGTTTACAGCCGAGTAATTACAAGATAGTAATTAAAAATTTGTACAAATTAGTAATTACAAATAAGAATTTAAAACCTGCAGCTACAGGTAATTAACTTAATAATTCAGAATAAAGTACTTCATAATTAAGTACTTCATGATTAAATATTTCAGAATTGATTCCTGTAAAAATATACTTATCCTAATTTTTATATCTAAGAATAATATTTAGTTTGCATCGTTGCTAGGATTTAATATTGAGTGGTATCAGTAGTTATTCAATTAGTATTCCAAAGTATTAAATTCTATTGGCTTAAATTCTATTGGATTAAATCTATTGTCTAAATATACTTTTATATTGATTAGCACCTGTCTAACAAAATAAGCAGGTCTGGAGTAATGAGTAGTAAAGTCAAAGACAAAATTATTAATAATCAGATTTCCAAAGAAGCAGTAGAGTGGTTGTTACGTCAAATCATTGTTCTGCCAAAAAGCTGGTTGGTTATCAACCTGATTTTTATTATTTTGAGCACTATTGAAATTACGTGGGGTAAAGATTTTTCTTATAAATTTGCAATTAAAAATACAACTGCTATTTTCCTAACCCTAATGTGGTTACCTGCAGTACTAAAAATTTTTGCTTTGAGTGGTGGCGTTCTAAAAACACCTGCAGGAGAGTTTGATAGCTCAGGAATGATAAATATGTTGCAATCCCTGAGCGCAGATTCTCTGGGATTCTTAATTGAGCAAACAAAATTAGCAGAAGAAGTTGCTCCACCAGAACAACAGCAGGAAATGCGGCAAATCCGTCAGGAATGGCAAAGATATTATTCTTCAAAAATTCCTGTATCTGATGCTAAGCAATTGTTGGAAGGTTTAGCCCAACGCTACAAAGATATTAGAAAATCTATGCCTTCTGGCGCACAGAGAACATTCGAGATGGAATCGATCGCTGGTAGAATGCGCGCTCTTGCAGAAATAGTTAATTTTCCTGTATCGGAAGTCAATACATTTTTGCAATCAGAAGACCAAGGTCACAGACTATTAGGGCTTTCCATTGCTGAATGGTCTGGTAAAGCGATTTATTTCGATTTAGTACTGGACCTAATCAGTAATTCAAAAAGTGCATTTGAGCAGACAGTTGGGTTAAGAGCAATGGAAAGTATGCTTTATCGGTTAGAACTCCAACAAAAAAGTAAGTTAAAATCAGTTTTAATCGAGCAGCGTGACTTCAACGAAAAAGAAAAACGTTGGATTAAAAAAGATTCAAATCGTTGGTTAATTAGCGAACGACTATTATCTGCAATAAAAATATAAAGCGAACTGTGAGTAATAAACTTCTGAATTCTGACTTCTGACTTCTGACTTCTGACTCCTGACTTCTGATTTCTGATTTCTGATTTCTGCTGTGCTTACGCCCCGCTATGCTAACGCGTCGCTAGCGTAGCGTACCGTAGGTATTGCGCGGTCTATTCTGACTCCTAAAAATCACAACTTAGGTAATATTTCTGGCAATAATTGACCTGGAACTTTTGATAAAGCTAAATTTTGTCCTTGCAAGCCTAATTCATTGTGGAATGCACGAATTGTTTTAACTACATAAGCTAGAGTTGTTTGATAAGCATCGGGTTGTTTGTTTAATCCATTCAAAGCTTTCAAATGATTTTCCAATGAAGTTTCTAGATGCTCAGAACGAATATTTTTATCCCCCTTGAAATAAGAATCTGTCACTAGTTGATAGTGAGCTAATCCTAAATTATTGTGAGTCGCATAAACATCAAAACTTAGAGGTGCACCTTTAAGTGAATGAGCTAAAGCAAGACATTCTTTATATGCATTGATACATAAATTCAAAAACTTTGCTCGGAACTCTTTTGGTGTCTGTGTTTGGTTTGCTAAATGCCAATAAGCAGTTCCAAGATTATTTTGAGTTGCAGCACAAGCAACCGGAAGATTTGCAGAAGTTCGATATTTCAAAGCTTCTTGGTAAGCATCAATTGCAAACTGTAAATTTTGGGTTGGTTGCTCGTATTGTGCCAAATTCCAGAAAGCTGTACCAATGTTATTTTGAATCATGCCATATTTGAGCGGTTCCTCCTCCGGGGTATAGTGTTCTAGGGCTAACTGATAAGAATTAATTGCCTTTTTCAAATGTTCTACAGGTTGGTTATATTGTGCTAAATGCCAATAAGCAGTACCCAAATTATTTTGACAAGCAGCATATTTTAATGGCTCCATTTCTGCAGTCCGGAAATAAAGTGCTTCACAATAAGCAGAAACAGCTTTTTGCCAATTTTCCGATGGGTTAGTAAACCGTGCTAAATCACCGTAAGCAGTTCCTAAATTGTTTTGAATGCGAGCATAGGTTTCTTGGTGAGTTTGTGGCGAAATCATTTTTAACGCCAATTGATAAAACTCAATTCCTTGTTCGATATAAGCTTGACCTTCTTCTGAATTAGGTGGAGTGCGATAAAGCATCCAATAAAGGGTACCCAAATCATTTAAAATATCTGGTACGTGAGGTGAGTTATCATCATAGGTAATCGACTCTTGATAAGCAAGAATTGCTACCATCAAACTTTCTAAATTTGAATCCCCTTGTTCGATTCGCTGACGATATAAGTTACCCAAACGGTGATAGGCGAGAGCTAAAGTTGTTTTTCCTGCTTGTTTTGAGTGTAATTCCTCAATTTCTGCTAAAATCTGCTGCGGTTGCCATTTCTCCTCTGATTCAAGATCAATTTGACTGTTAATTGTTGCTACTACTAACTCGCTTAATTCTTTGCTTATATGGGACAAAGCCAGAGAAGAAGATGCTTGATTCGTCTCACAAATACTCAAATGACTTTCCTCCTGTGGAGGATTGGGTATAAATAATTCTGATTTGGAAAGAGAACTATCTTGTAATCGGCTGCTACTCTTTATAGGTGCTTCAATCTGAAAATCAAAATCTTCTTTTGCTAGCCCAACGGATTCTTCCAATATAGATTTTTCTAGATGATCTACATTCATATTCCGAGAACTAGAAAGACGTTCTGGGGAAGCTTGATTTTTAGCTGTTGGCGTAGGTTCGCCAGAAAAAGTAAATACACCTGTTCGAGAGCGCCAAAATTGAGGTGCAGACTGCTGAACTGCGTATAACCAAGGGCGTGACAACCACATTAGTAAACTCGACTCTTGGCCAGATAGTTGTTGTTCAATTAATCTGAGGTTATGCAAAAATAGACGCTGCGTTGCTACCGGTTGTCTCGTAAGTTGTTCAATTCCCACAATCTGAAACGCCGGTATTGGTAATGCTTTACCCGGGCTATCTTTTGAACCTCCTACCACAGGTGGTGGATAATTGTTTAACCATTGATCGATCTGCACTATCGGATTTGGTTGGACTAAATCTAATCTCAAGGTAACCAGCCTCGGATAAGCTGGGGTGCTGGTTTCTTGAGAATTAGATAAAACTTGTCCGACTGGATACGCTAAGTTAGAGTGTAAGCGCGCTGCAACCTGATTTCTCAGGTTTAAATCATCGCATACCGCTATAAAAATTTGACGTCGCAAACCGAGACCAAGGGCTAGTTTGAGACGTTGGTATACTTGTCGATTCCAAGCAGTGTTATCGGAATGTGGTGTTTCGTTTGCACTCATGGCTGCTGGGAGCAGTATTATAGCAATTATAAAGATTTACGTTTATTAACGGTGCTTTAGTAATTGACTCTATGGGATTCATGGTAGACCCAAAGGACATTTACCAATCAAGGAGTTTCACAAGACAGTGACTTACTCAGAAAAGCATCTGCTTGAGAACATTGTTTATTTTTTTCTAATTACTTTGCGAAATTAATTTCTTTTATAAGAAAAAATGTTATGAAAGAAACAATCTTAGCCATTAAAACTTAAGGGCTTTTACAGGAACTTTTCTCTTCAAAAATTGATAAAACTAGTTTTAAATACTAATCATGAATATGACTTTCCCTTATCTGGGAGTCTTTTCAGGATAAATCAAATTTCCAATAAATCAATTTAAACAAAGTAACTCATTATACTAATTGTTTTAATGTCTTTAAAAAAACATAAATCAGGTCCCGAAGAAAAATATCCGGAACCTTAAATAATGTGAATTTATTTTAAGTTATGTTAATTAACTATGTTTTTGAATTAACTAAGGTTGGATATGGAGAAGGTGAGAAAAATCAAGCCAGCGACCAAAATTAAACCGGAGACTCCAAAAATGACGTAATTGCGTTTCTGCTTAGATGATGGGGGTTCTGCTTGATAAACTTGTGGCTCGCGAGCAAAATTATTTAAACGACCGCCTTCTTCGGTGGTGTAAGGCATAGAATAACTCCCTTCTTCTTTTAGAGAAATTTACACACAGAGTATATATACTCTCACCATTATATAAGAATCTTTACATTGGTGTTGCTCAATTTACCACAAGAACATTATCAGGTGAAATGGGAAACAACTTTTGCTTGCAGCAAATTTGCAATACCAATGTTGAGTAATTGATTGATTTGCAATTATTCGTTAATCCTTCCACTTACAGGGGATGATGCAATAGCATAAGTTTGAATTGGCATTCTCCCTGCTAGATATGCAATCCGACCGGCATTTGCAGCTAATTTCATTGCTTTTGCCATAGCAGGAGAGTTTTGAGCTAAAGCGATCGCACTATTAATTAGTAATGCATCTGCTCCTAATTCCATTGCTTGGGCAGCTTCAGATGGTAAACCAATCCCGGCATCAACCACAACCGGAACTTGAGCATTTTCAATAATAATTTTGATATTGGCAATTGTTTGCAGTCCTTGTCCGGAACCTATGGGTGCAGCTAAAGGCATAACTGTAGCACAACCAGCTTCTTCTAAATGCTTGGCCAACATTGGGTCGGCATTGATGTAAGGTAAAACAGCAAAACCTTCCTTAACTAATTGTTCTGCAGCTTGAAGAGTTCCGATTGGGTCGGGAAGTAAATATTTAGGATCGGGAATTACTTCTAATTTGACGAAATTATTATCTTCTTGTCCGAGTAATTTAGCCATTTCTCGTCCTAAACGCGCCACGCGTACTGCTTCTTCTGCTGTCTTACAGCCTGCAGTATTGGGTAGCATCCAGATTTTTTCCCAGTCCAAAGCTTCGGCTAAACCTTCATGTCCGGGAGCATTGGTTTGTACTCTGCGCACCGCCACGGTGACAATTTCACAACCGCTAGCAATAACGCTTTGTTGCATTTCTTCTATACTGCGATACTTACCCGTTCCAGTCATTAAGCGAGATTGAAATGTTTTTCCGGCAATTTTGAGGGTTGAGTCCTCTAAATATTGGGTAGTTTGCCGATCTGCGATCGCTGAATTGGAGGAAAAGTTAGACGGATGAGTAAGCATAGAAATATTAGTAGATGACCTTTCAAGGAAACGAGAAAAGTGAAAATCACTTAGGAGGGGGTCAGATTTTTCCTCCCAAATTGAATCAGCAATCAATTTTGCTGTTATTGGCGCAAGTAAAATACCATTGCGATGATGACCTGTAGCTAAAGTTAAATTTTCACAGGGACTACTACCCAAAATTGGGAGTTCATCAGGGGTGGTAGGACGAAATCCCCACCATAATTCCTGAATGGGATAATCTTTTAACTGAGGATAAAGTCGAATTGCTTGTTGTAATAAGTTTTGAATTCCAACAGGAGTGTTTCCAGGAGTAAAACCTACATCTTCTTTGGTTGCTCCCAGGATAATTCGTCTGTCCCGTCGGGGAACAATGTAAATATTTTCACCAAATAAAACTCTATTTAAAGGTAATTCTGTTATGGATTCCGGTACTCGCAGGCTCAACATTTGACCTTTGCGCGGATTTACAGGTAAAGGAAGTATTTGGTTCGACCAAGCACCTGCAGCTAAAACATAATGTTCGGCGGACAAAGTACCAATATTTGTCTGAATCCCAGTGACTTTACCTTGGCGTTGTTGAATGCCTTCTACTATGACACCTTCTTTAATATCTATTCCCAATGAGTGGGAATAAGTTAATAGTGCTTTTGCTAAAGCACGATTGTCTACCTGTCCATCTTCTGGATACCACCAACCGCCTATTACTTCTGTACTTAATCCAGGTTGATATTGGTGAATTGCTTCTTTATTTAACCAGCAACCGGAATCATCACTTTGCTTTCCAACCCCTAAATTTTGATATGTACTGTGGTACGTCTCTAGAGATTTAATATTTTTTTTACTATTTTCTAATTCTTTAAAAACAGGTGCTAAGATGCCACAACACCAATAGCCAGAATTTTCTCCAGTTGATTCTTCTATTTTACGCGTCCATTCGGGATACAAATAGAGCGAACGCCTACACAAATCTTGCATTGAACCGGCAGGAATTTGTTCGGCTCCAGGTGCTAACATACCTGCAGCAGCGTTTGTGGCAGCACCGTTAATATCACGACCTGCCAATGTGACCTGGGCACCGCGTAACTGTAATTCTACCGCGATCGCTAAACCAATTACGCCGCTACCAATAATTAAAATTTTGCTGCTCATGAGTCATTAATAATTAATTATTAGCCATGAGCTATTAGTACGTTGGTAAAATAACTCATAACTAATTCATAATTAACAACTTATAACTAATAAGCGGTAACTACCACAAGGCACGAATTGGTTCGCTATTATCGCCACCATTAGTTACTTCACCATTTCCGTCACCGCTAACTCCCCCATCATTTCCTTCACCATTTCCTTGAGCGCTTCCATCTTGAATAGTTGTTTGATTGCTCTCTTGGTTTTGTTGGGTGCCGGAAGTATTGTTATTCTGGCTTACTTCAACAGAAGGATCTGTACTAGAGGGCTTTTGAGCTACAGTGCTACCATTGTTAGCATTTCCAGATGATTGCTTAGCTGTTGTGCTATTAACATTAATATTGGCTGGGAGAACGCTGGATTCTTTATCAGACGTTTTCGGACCTTGAGCGTTACGTCCATCCATTGGAAAACTTATTCCCAATAGGGTCCCGAGTAAAATTGCTAAGCCTCCAGCCATTAAAACCAGTGGTGTCCATCTACCCATTTTCTGTTTTTCCTTTTCTAGCCAAAGATTGTACAAACATTCTTTTGGGAACCTCGTCCCCAGAATTTATCTATTTGTGTCGTAATTAATTAGTTAAATTAACTCTCACCTTAGTTTGAAATACACAAACAAAAGTCTGATTCAGGAGAATGGGGAGGTGGGAAAATCCGCCTGTGGCACTTCACCTGTTGGTTTTACTATACGGGTTCCGCAGATAATAGCATACTCATAGTTTATTACTTTAGCGTTTTGATTGTAAAGTTCAATGCTGTTTTGCACCAAAATTTTACGGAGATTATCTACAACTGTATGCCACCAGCTAAAATCCTTCGAAGTACCCCATTCAACCAGCTATTCCTAAGTTATTACAACTAGCACTTGGGAGTTTTGTAAGAGTTTTTTGTTGTATTGCTTTTTGTGTACCTACACATTCCTTTTTAACTTTTGTTATCATCCATCCTTGACTTTACCCACATTTTTCCTCTTCACCCATCTTTTAACTTATGAGTGCAAATTCTGAGCGCCAAATTTGGATCTATGACACCACCCTTCGGGATGGTATGCAGTGTGAAGGTCTATCAGTTTCCATAGAAGATAAATTACGTATTGCTCGTTGCCTAGACCGTTTAGGAGTTCCTTTCATTGAAGGCGGTTGGCCTGGAGCAAATCCTAAAGATGTACAGTTTTTTTGGGAGTTACAAGAAGAACCGCTCGAACAGGCAGAAATTGTTCCTTTTTGCTTTACTCGGCGTCCCAATATCACTGCTGCCAAAGATCCAATGTTACAAGCAATTATTGCTGCTGGTACTCGTTGGGTGACAATTGTTGGTAAGTCTTGGGACTTACATGTCAAAGAAGGTCTTAAGACTACTTTAACAGAAAACCTAGGGATGATAGATGATACAATAAAATACTTAATTTCTCAAGGACGTCGGGTAATATACGATGCGGAGCATTGGTTTGATGGTTACAAGCATAATCCAGACTATGCACTCCAGACTCTAACAACAGCTCTTGATGCTGGGGCAGAATGGTTAGTATTATGCGATACAAATGGTGGAAAACTGCCAAATGAGATTACTCAAGTAGTTACGGATGTTGTTGGATCTCTTCCTACTGGAATTCAGCTTGGCATTCATACCCACAATGATTCCGATACTGCGGTAGCTAATGCTTTGGCTGCGGTGACGGCAGGAGCAAATATGGTACAGGGTACAATTAATGGCTATGGCGAACGCTGCGGTAATGCCAATCTTTGTTCTGTAATTCCCAATTTACAAATTAAATTAGGGTACAACTGTATAGAAAATACCCAGCTCTCCAAGCTAACGGAAACCAGTAGATTTGTAAGTGAAGTTGTAAATCTGGCTCCCAACGTACATGCTCCTTTTGTTGGTAATTCAGCTTTTGCTCACAAAGGGGGAATGCATGTTAGCGCAGTGGAACGTAATCCCCTTACTTATGAACATATTGAACCCGAACGAATTGGTAACTCTCGTCGGATTGTAGTTTCCGAGCAATCAGGAGCAAGTAATATTTTGGCGAAAGCTCGTAGCTTTGGGATTAAATTGGAAAAAGATAATCCTGCAACCAAACAAATTTTGCACAATCTCAAGCAACTAGAGCATGAAGGTTATCAATTTGAGGCTGCTGAGGCAAGTTTTGAGTTGCTCCTACGCGGTGCTTTAGGAGAACGGCGACAATTTTTTCAGATCAAAGGCTTTCAAGTCCATTGCGATCTAGTTCAACACCTAGAAAAGAGTTTAGAAAATGGGGATGCATTGGCAACTGTCAAAATTGCTGTGAACGGTCAAGATATTTTAGAAGCGGCGGAAGGTATAGGACCAGTAGCAGCCCTCGACGCTGCCCTACGCAAAGCTTTGACAAACTTCTATCCCCAGATCGCAATGTTTGAATTGACGGATTATAAAGTCAGGATTCTCAACGGACATACGGGAACAGCAGCGAAAACCCGAGTATTAGTTGGATCCGGTAATGGTCGTCAGCGTTGGACAACTGTCGGAGTTTCAAGCAATATTTTGACTGCTTCCTATCAAGCAGTGGTGGATGGATTGGAATACGGTTTAATGCTCCATTCTCAAACTCAAACAGAAATAGGTACATCCAGTTAAATTGTCAAGCTTAAAAGTGAGTATTAAGTACAGATTTGAAACAAGTGCTCTAAGCGGGCACTTAATTTTCTGTTAGTTTCCAGTTCAAAATCAAATCCAACACCAAACAAGTATGTTTGGTAAGTCGATCTAAGTGTCAGACAAATTGCCAATCCCAGACAGATTAACTTTTCTCACTCCCACACCCAAACAGGCGATCGGCAATCTGTTTTAACTGACAGTTGATAGTAATTTGAAACGCTTATAACGCTTTCATATTAGTCAAAAGGACTCAATTTAGTTTTACATTAAGCAAAGCTTTGTTTTTGTTTAAGCAAAGCTGTCCCATGCTTGTGTAACTACTTGACTTAACCAGCGTCTTTGTTGCTTGCTCAGTAAAGGGTCATCGGCGAGCACTTGAGCCGTTAATTCATCCAAGGATTGACCCTGGGAACTGACGATTTTGATGACTCCTGCAATTGCAGCAGCAACCATTTCTTCGTCAACTACTGGCTTTTGTTGCCAATTCATTATTTCTTGCGTACTGTCTGGGATGGGATAATTCATGGCGCGAGTTTACAAAAACACCTGATGAATAATTAGTGAATGATAGATTTGATGAAATCTTAATATTTGTTTACCAAATCTTTATTCTACTAATAGGGCGGAGTGTAGCGTAATTCATAGCTGGGTAAAATCTGCCTTAATGAGTATCTTGAGAGAACAAAACAAAAATGAAAGAAATACTTTATTTGGAGATTCCAACACCAGATACAAATGCAGTGTGTGCTTGGCTACAAGCAGATTTCCAGCCAAAAATTGGCAAGAAGGTTATCACTGCCCAAGGCTTTTGCCTTAAAGTAAATGACACTACAGTGGAAACAGTAAGTGTTCCGGAAAATTTGCCAGCTGAACTCTCAATTTTTATTTGGTCGTTACAACGGACTACATATTTAAAAGTATTTCGTTGGTCAGAAAAAGCTGTTCCCAAAGAACATAAATTCCTCAAGCATTTAACGGTTAGTATCAGGAAACGCTTTCCCCACAATTACCCAGAACCACCTGCGATTGACCTGTCAAAACAGTCAATTTTTACTGCCTTAGAGCAAGATTATCCTTTGACTGTAAAATATTTTCAAAAAATGCCTAACGGTGAGTACGATTTGAAACGAGTCTACTGGTGGGAGAAGCGTTGGCGTGAAGGGGTGCGCAATCCGCAACAACCGAAGCAAGTAGTATTTTCTCACACAAAATCCAGTAATGAATTTAATCTCAATGTAGAAGAAAAAAAATCTTTTTACGATTTAATTTATGTTGGTGGTGCTCTGGGTGTAATTCATGCTGCGGCAATGGCAAAACTGGGTTACAAAGTATTATTAATTGAAAGATTGCCCTTTGGAAGAATGAACAGAGAATGGAATATTTCTCGCGATGAAATCCAAAGTTTAATTAATATTGGTTTGATTACTCCTGCAGAGTTAGAAACAATTATTGCCAGTGAATATAAAGATGGCTTCAATAAGTTTTTCGATGGGAATAATTCACTCAACTTAAAAGCTGATATATTACACACACCTACAGTGTTAAATGTAGCTTTGGATTCAGAGAAGTGGCTGCAAATGTGCGGAGAGAAATTAGTTGCAGCTGGGGGAGAAATTTTTGATGAGACGGAGTTTGTTCGTGCCGATATTCTTCCAGAATCTGGCGAAAAATCAAATAGACAGAAGCTGATTGTAACACTGCAAGACTTAAAGACGCAAGTTGAAAAACAAGTTAGCGGTAGATTATTAGTAGACGCGATGGGAACAGCATCATCGATCGCATGGCAGTTAAACGGTGGTCGTACTTTTGATAGTGTTTGTCCTACGGTTGGGGCTGTAGTGGAGAGTGGTTTTGAGCCGGGAGTTTGGGATTCCCAATATGGAGATGTACTTAATTCCCACGGGGATATCTCTCGAGGAAGGCAGTTAATTTGGGAATTATTTCCTGGAGCAGATGAAGAATTGACTATTTACTTATTCCACTATCACCAGGTCAATAGTAAGAATCCGGGTTCCTTATTAGAGATGTATGAAGATTTTTTTACTATTTTGCCCGAATATCGCCGTTGCGATATGGACAAATTGATATGGAAAAAACCAACATTCGGTTATATTCCGGGACATTTTAGTGTGAATAGTCGCGATCGCACTGTAGCTTATGACCGAATTATTGCGATCGGTGATGCAGCATCACTCCAGTCTCCTTTAGTGTTTACTGGTTTTGGTTCCCTAGTTCGGAATTTAGAACGCCTAACGACTTTATTAGATACAGCTTTAAAACATGACTTGCTTTCTTGGCAAAATCTTAACCAAATTCGTGCATTTCAAAGTAACATTGCTGTAACTTGGATGTTTTCCAAGGGAATGATGGTTCCTACCGGTAAATTTATCCCTCCGGAAAGAATTAATGCAATGCTCAATACTTTCTTTGGGTTATTAGCTGCAGAACCCCAAGAAGTAGCAGATAACTTTATTAAAGACAGATTTGATTGGTTGACCTTCAATCGATTAGCCCTGAAAGCAGCGCGTAAAAACCCCGCATTATTACCCTGGATTTGGGAATTAGCTGGCTCCAAAGATTTAATTAGATGGGTAGGTAATTACATAAACTTTTCTCGTCATGCACTCACAGTTGCTTTACTTAACTGGTGGTTACCTCAATCTCTCCACCTGATTCAACCTTGGTTAGAAAGGCGTCATCCAGGTTTGTGGTTGCGTTTGTTATCTCTTGCTTATGCTTTAACCGCAGGTAAAATACGAAAGCAAAACCTTACTTATCAGTTAAAAATTAAACGTAGTGAAATGAAAGTTACTGGGTGATTGGTGTTAGCGTAAGCATGACGCATTAGCAAAGCAGGACGCAAGCACAAATACCAAGTGTCTACAGCATTATAGGTAGTTGGTAATTGGTAATTAGATTTGATATTTACAAACCTAATTCCAACACCCAATACCTAACATTTATTATTCTGAGGTTGAATGGGAACGGAAATCTGGTAATTCCACAGAAGCTAAAGACTTCTTTGGATTTCGACGACGTTCTGGATAAACTACTGGTGATGGGGAATTATCGTTGTTGTAGTGGGTAAATTGTTCTGAATTAAAATCACTTTCAAAACTACCCTCAGACCAGATCGAATCATCTGAAAAAATATCTCCTGAAGAAGTATTTTCTGAAGAATCTTTTCGATTCCCAAATTTATCATCAAGGCGTTTGCTGTCAGTTGAATTTGCAACAGGTTCCCAAACAGTGTTATCAGGATTATGAACATCATCTACATCTTCAGATTGAGACGCTTGAGATATTCCTTGACTGCGGAAAAACGTCTCAATTACGCTATCCAATTTTTCTTTTAAATCAGATTCTTTAAGCTCATATTCTTTGAATTCAGATTCTTTGGATTTGGCTTCTTCTAAGTCAGATTTTTCTAAATCATATTCGTCCGAATCAGAAGATTCGTGGTAAGAAATAGTTTCTGGTGTAATTTCTCGATCTATAGTTTCTTTTGCAATATCTTGATTTATAAATTCTTGCTCTGTACTTTCTGAAGAGAAATCAGTTGTTGTTTGTTGTGGAGAAATATCTTCCTCACTTGCTTCAATATCCCAAATAGATACTTCACTGTCAGCCTCATGGGAAATTGAAAAATTCGAATTTTCCTCCATGCTTGTATCCCAAATGTAAACTTGGGCTGAATCATCACAATCTATTTTTTCAGATTGAGAATGACCGATAAAAGATCCGTTCGTAGTGAATATATTTTCCTTAACTGTAGAGTCCCAACCAGAAAACTCATTAACACTTTCTTGCCACATTCGAGTTTGAGAACCAGCAAAATCTTCTTCTTGAGCGTATGCTACTTCATCATCATTGAATGTATCTGCTTGTTGTTCAGACCAGGGTCGAATGGGTTGAGCATTAGTTAGAAATGACCGAAGTTTACTATTAATAGTAGATGATTGCCGAGTAAAGTTCCTCGCCTTGTTAATTGTTTCATTATCCTCTAGATCCCCCGGAACTGGTGTATCTAAACATTTACTCAAAGCAGCTTTAAACTGTAAATTTTGCCGTTGCTGACGCATTAGCCTTGTACGTAATTCTCGAGAAGCATTTTCCAATTGCGATAATTTATAGGACTGTTCAGTATATCTACTATGTAATTCAGTACATTCACGCTCTAATTGAGCCAATCTTTGCTGACTACTTTCCAAGTGAGATTTGTAACTTTCTATTAGACTTTCTTGACGCTTAATCGTTTGTGTCGAATTTTCTAAGTCCTGGAATAGTGATTCAATCTTTTCTCTGTCTGCGATACTTTCCTGGGTTTGCTGACTGAGCATGGACTCCGCAATACTTGAGCGGTTCTTTTGTTTTTGTAGAGCTTTCTGGTTATCTGCAAGAGCAGATGTAAGTTCTTCTACTTGTTGATACAAGTTATCATTAGCTGAACGCAACTCTTGATTGAGCTCCAACAGTTGCTGAAACTCTGAATTAACAGCAGCTTGTTTTTCACTTTCGGGTTCTGCGACCCAATCTTTTTCTGATTTACTTGTTAATTCATCCTCTGAAAGATCCAAATCAGGAATACTTTCCCACTGGGCGCTGTTTAATTCCAAAATCCCATTAGATGATTCTGAATCATTATTTGTTTGGTCTTCCTCACCAATGTTCATACTCGATTCTGGGGAAGATACTTCATTTTCCCAATCATTATTTTCCCATTCTCGATCATTGGGTATTGCTGAAACCGAAGAATTTGCTGATGGTAACTTTGGAATTACCAGATTTTCATTAGAAATAATTTCAGGATCTTCATTGGGCAAAAGTGAGTAAAAAGGACAACTTTCCTTATCCAGTTGTTGGGAATTTCCAAGACTACAGGATTCTATCAAATTTTCGTTTTCTGGGATGTCAGCTTCATTCATTACTCTTCACCAAGCAGCGATAAATTGCAAATAACCAACGAAAGCCTCACCTATGGCAAGTAGTTGCCAGATATATTCTTGTAAGTTATATTCTCGTCAGATATAAATTGACTTTAGAGAACAAGAATAACTTGTTTATCCATAAGTTTACGAACGTTTCTATAATCTTCCAATGATGGATTGTATTTGCAGCTAATCCGAAATAGTTCCTTTATATAAATAAACTTCCAGAATTTAGCTTTTTCTAAGTTCAGATAGTTTTCTATGGCTTACAAATATATTTTTTGTAATCCTATTGAAGTTATAACATTGGAATTTTGGATCGTGTATATGGAGATCATTCTCTCCAAATACTCAAAATCAGCATATTAGACAAGCCCAAAAGTACAAATACAAACTTTATTTGGTTATTTCCTAACAGACTTATTGCAAAATTGTTGCTTTAAAAAAATTGAATCTAGGCTTTTTATACATTTATATTATAAAATTGCAGTTAAGTGTTATACAAAATAACTATTACTTGTCTAACAAAATATACTTTACTAATGCTTATATCTTTTGTCACTACCCTCAAGGGTATAATTTTTGTATGCAAAGTATCTTAAATTACTAAGTGCTACCAAGCGTATTAAAAAAAGTCTTTGTTTACGCTGTATTTATGCTAATAATTATTGATTTTTCATTACTAGATATATTTAATAATTCTACACAGTAAAAATTGAATAAATATATAGTCACCAGTAAAACAGTATACAAATCTTAATGATAGATGTTAGGTATTTATGTATCTATTTAAAATCAGCAAATCATATAGTCACAAAATCAAAAAAGTTAATTGCCGAATTTTATTTGTGTAAGACTCAAAAATATAAAAATATAATTATTATATTTGCTGTATTTAAGTTAGTATCTATCGTTTGCTAATGGAAATAAATATATGTTCTCATTATTTTTTTAATAATTAAATAAGTCTAGAATTAAGTTCTTTATCAAAAATTAGATTTTAAGTGAGTAAATTTTCCTTATAGTCCGTTTTTAAGTACATATCTTAAATTAGATGGTAAATTTTATTAAAATCTCATTTTGATAGTTGAATACCTAAAATTAATATATTTTGCATTAGTAATATTTGATTAAAAATTAACTTGTAAAAAATTATTTTTTATTTTTAACTGGCTATCTTCTTATCATAGGAGCTGCAAACATCAGCTTTTTTCATGCCTATAAATGATTTATTATTACGTGATTAGTTGTTAAGAGTTAAGATATATACTAGTATTTGCAGACTTTTTATACATAAAGATAAGTGTTTTAAAGTAAGTAATTTGTTGGTGCAAACACTTAAGATTGAATTTATTGTCCGAACGTATTTTAGTGTAATCACTGAAGCTAAAAACTGTTTTACAAGTGCAATATAATATACATTACGTGAACTCATAAACAAACATATTGATGGGTAGTATTAGAACCTGCAAATACTTAAATATGCATTTATAAAATGACTTAAATATGGAAATAGTCTGGTAATATAACACTGATATAAATTTCAAAAGTGCTAATATTGCTGAACAACAAAATAAAGTCGACTTGTAATCCTAACTGTATTTAATTAGTTAACTTAAATATTAAGATATATGTATTACTTGTCATTTAGTTAAATTTTGTAGGGATGCATGTCACATTTGAAACTGAGATAATATTGATTGTCATTTGATTCAAGTTGAACTTGCTAAATCAAATGATTTTTCTCGAGGGCAGAATAACTGTGATTCAAATATTTAGTAAGTTTCTAGAAAATTTATTTAATCAGGAACAGATTGAAAAAGCACATGTGTTTGGTTGCTTTGTAGATAAGCCATCCAATCAAGAGCATTTAACTTTAAGCTTTGCTCCATCTGCAATCCCGCTTCAAAAGCGCTGGCGGAATAATGGTTTATCAGCTGACTTCGTTGCTAATTACTTGTGTACTTTTTTCCCAGGTAATGACGAAAGTGGTGCCTCTGAGGATCATCATTTGGAAGTTAAAAGCGCTGTAAGTTATGTTGCCAACGAATTATTTGAGAATGCGATGAAGTATTGTGATGAAAAAGCTTCTTATCCTATTACTTTTCACGTTCGATTAGAAACTGATAAAATCTTTCTTTTTATAGATAATAGTGTGATTCCCGCACGGGCTGAAAAATTTAAGGAATTTATCAGAGAGCTCTTAGATTCCGACCCAAATGAACTATACATTGAGCAGTTGGAAAAAAATGCTGACCAGGATGATAATACTACTAGTTCTGGATTAGGTTTTATTACTATGATGACTGATTATTCTGCTAAATTAGCTTGGAAATTCCAAACTATTGAGCAAGCTTCACCGGTAATGGCAGTAACTACTATGGTTGAATTACCAGTTTGAAGTAGAAGTAAATACGTTAATAAAACTAACTTGACAAAGGAGAATTTGAAATATGGAAATCAAAGGCGAAAACTACAATGTATCTTATGATGAAAACACTTGCAGTGTAAGATTTTCAGGTGCTCTAAGATTAACGGGCTTAAAAGATTACGGGCATATTTTAAATTTGCTCAATGATATTGCGGATAGGGAACCTTCAAAAATTATCTTGAATCTTCAAGAACTCGATTTTCTTAATAGCTCGGGAATTAGTATGCTTTCAAAGTTTGTTATTGGTATGAGAAAAAGAAAATCTATTGAAGTGGTGGTGCTTGGTTCTCGACAAATACCTTGGCAAGGTAAATCACTGAAGAACTTACAACGATTAATGCCTGGTTTAAGACTAGATTTACAGTAGGTAAGTTGAGTAATCGTAATATCACAAGTGAAAGGAAGAATGCACCATGCAAACTGAAGAATTATCCAGACAAGAACTATTGTCAGAAATCAAAAATTTAAAGCTAGATATAGAGGAACTCAAAGAAGAAAAATCTGATTTAGAAATAATGCTGGAATCAATTGCTGAGCATTCTAGTGAAGTTAATAATCAGTTACATGACAAAAACCAGGAAATGGTTGTTTACATTCAGAATGTGCAGCGACTCGCTGCTGCAATTTCAGAAATAGAGAATAATTCTTTTGAGTTAGATAGTATTAAAGAATTTTTAAATAGAGAAGATGAGTTAGGAAAGATGGCAAGATTTTTTATCAAAATATCATCTTCTCAATAGAGTTATAAATCTATCTATTGTTTTTTAAGTCAATAGTCATAATGGAATAAAATAAGTAATGATTATGGTGGTAAATCGTATTTATTTGCCTCATACACCTTGATGACTAAAATTTAGAATAGTATTCTCAAAATATATTATTTAAACTGGGTAGCAAACTAAAATTAACGAAATATTGAGTGAAGTATCATTGGTTAGTAAATATATTTTAAATTTAACCTGTTTAGCTATCTTTTAGTTATCCTTTGCTTGATAATTTCCTAAATTAAGATATTAGTTTGCTATCTATTTTTTAATTATCAATTTTCACTTTTAAAAAAAATCAAAATTCTGTGTTTTTTATGAGAATTAATAAAAACCCTTTTGAAAATTTACTTGTCGAAAAAAAATATCGACCAATATTGATATCAATCTTTTTTTTCTTGCTCTTTGATATTGGTATTTTAATCCCAAACTTTCTGTTTTCTACATCATTAAAGAAAGATGCTATCAGTATTAACTTAGCAGGAAGACAAAGAACTTTGTCACAAAGAATAACAAAATCTTTACTACAATTAAAAAATGCTAGTGAAAATGGCTATAGCATCGATAAATATAAAACAGATTTGCTCATATCATCTCAATTATTCGATGAAACTTTAAATGCTTTTCAGAAAGGGGGATATGTAAAAAACAATGATGGTGAATCTATATATTTGAAAGCTGTAGAAACTAAGAAAGCTGAAAAGATACTTAAAAAAACTTTTGTTATCTGGAATCCCTATAAAGAACAAATTCAGAATATTTTAGTAGCAGAAAAAGTTATTCCATATAAACAGCTGAGAAGTACAGTTGGCTATGGTAACGAGAATAATTTTAAACTCTTGAGATTAATGAGTGATTTAACAAATGAACAAGAGGGAATCGCTGAACAAAAAGCCGAGTATCTACAAATAATTCAGTTAGTTGGTATGGCTTTAGCTCTGGGTAACTTCTTTGTTATTTTGTTTAATATTTTGACGCGTCTACAAAAAGCAGACAAAGATATTCAGATAGCACACGACAAGATTTCTGAATTAAACGAGCAGCTTAAAGCTGAGAATGTCCGTATGAGTAGCGAATTGGATATTACCAGACGCTTACAGCAAATGATTCTTCCAAAATCGTGGGAACTAAAATCTGTGGATGGTTTAGATATCGCTGGTTTTATGGAAGCAGCAGATGAAGTGGGAGGGGATTATTACGACGTTCTAAATATCGACGGAAATGTAAAAATTGGGATTGGTGATGTAACCGGACATGGGTTAGAAAGTGGAATGCTCATGTTAATGGTACAGACTGCGGTAAGAACTCTTCAAGAAGTTGAAGAAACAGATCCGGTTAAATTTATGGATGCGCTAAATCGTACCATTTATAAGAATATTCAGCGCATGAACTCAGGTAAGAATCTTACTCTTTCATTAATTGACTATCAGCAAGGACAATTGTGTCTTACTGGACAACATGAAGAAATGATTGTGGTACGCTCTTCTGGAAAAGTCGAATTAGTTGATACCTCAGACCTTGGTTTTCCAATTGGACTTGATGAAGAAATTGCTGATTTTGTCGATCAACAAAGAGTTAGTCTAAATACTGGAGATATAGCTGTCCTCTTTACAGATGGGATAACTGAAGCAGAAAATATTAGTGGTGAGCTTTATGGTTTGGAAAAACTGTGTAACACTATCAAAGAAAATCGACATTTAACTGCAGAGGAAATAAAAAATGCCATAGTAAATGATGTTAGAGAACATATAGGCGAACAACAAGTTTTTGATGATATTACTTTGCTTGTTTTAAAACAAAAAGATATTAGTCCTTCACTTGAAATAGTAAACTCTCAAACTTTTCAAACCATGAGCGTTTAATCAATATTTAGGCATGTATATTGATAATGATGCTCGCTAAGAATTTAAGATGCATTTTTTATAATTTAGACCTCTGAAAGCTAAATATTCGTCAAACAGAGCCATAACAATAAGTTTTTTAATTAGGAAATTTTTTCCTTTTATTTTTTGAGATAATTTAGAACTTCCTGACCCTTATACTCAATATTGTAGAAGTATAAATATAAGAGTTTAAGATTGCAAAAATTTAAAATTTAGTTTTTTCTAACTATTGAATAGTTTTAAACATCATTAGTTAGTTTTCTGTTCCAATGATTTAATATTTCACACATTATAAAAATAAGGTAAATATAACCGTGGTGCAAATATTTGGTGATTTTATAGAAACGGATTTATATAGAGAAGACTTTAGTCTCGGGTTTTCTCCTTCTTCTTTACCACTCCAGCAACGTTGGCGTAATAATGGAATATCTGCTGACTATATTTCAGAATTCTTAACAAGTATTTTCCCTAATTATGTTGATGACGCTGGAAAAAATCAAATACTAGAAATAAAAAGTGCAGTTAACTATATTGCCAATGAGTTGCTAGAAAATGCGATGAAATATTGCGATATACAAGCATCCTACCCAATTACTTTTCATATTCAATTTGTCGCAAATGAAGTCAGGTTATTTTTAAAAAATAGTATTATTCCTTCAACTGCAAGCGAATTTCAAATTTTTATTCAAGAGCTACTAAATTCTGATCCAGAAGAACTTTATATTCAGCAACTTGAAAAAAATGCAGAAGATGAGAACTCTAGCAGTTCTGGCTTGGGATTTATCAGCATGATAACTGATTATTCAGCTAAGTTAGGTTGGAAATTTCAAATATTAGAGCAAAGTCCAGAGTTAATGACAGTAACCACTATAGTGAGGCTGGGACTCGAAGATCGAGAACAAACAGTAGTTCAATGTGCTGCTGATACAATAGAGATTAAAGGTCAGGATTACCACATTTATTACGACCAAAATAGCAAAATTATTAATCTTAATGGGAAAATTCGCCTCAGAGGGATGGAAGAATACACGAAAATACTTACATTTCTCGATGAAATTGTCGATAAAGAGGATATCATGCTTACCCTTGATATACAGGATTTAGAACTCCTTAACAGTTCAGGAATTAATATGCTTTCTAAATTCTTTATTGGTATTCGCAAACGTAAAAAAATTCAAATAAATATAAAAGCTTCTCAACAGATGCTATGGCAAATAAAATTAGTTAAAAATTTACAAAGATTAATGCCTAACTTGAAATTTCATGTGCAATAGTATTCAGTTGGGGATAAAGTATTTATTAAAACTTGTAGAGATGCAAAAAAATACACCTCTACAAATATTTACAAAAATCTAGTTTTGATTTGAAATTTAAGTTCAAGAGAAAAAATACATCGATAAAATCCAAATTGAGTTGGATTTTAGGGATTTTACACCATCCCACCAGCAGCTTGGAAACGAGCGCGGGCACGTTTATATGCTTGGTTTGCTTGAATTTGGGCTTGTCTATCATCAGGTTCTACCTGACTTAGGCGCTCTTGAGCTTCGCTGTAAGCGCTACGAGCTTCCTCTAGATCGATTGCATCACCACGCTCAGCAGCATTTACCAAAATTGTGACTTCATTTTCTTCAACTTCGGCAAAACCTCCCATTAATGCGATCGCAACCCAATCTTGGTTTGCACTAGAACGTACTCGCATTACACCTGCATCTAGAGCACTCAAAAGTGGCGCGTGACCGCTAAGAATACCTAACTGACCTGTGGTGCTGGGCAAAATAACTTCTTGTGCCTCGTCATCCCATATAGTTTTATCTGGGGAAATTACGCGAACGGTTAATGTCATTCGTCCTTTGTCCTTTGTAATTGTATGGTTATAATTTGCCCTTGGTTCTTGGTTAGGGAACCAAGAACTAAGGACTCACAGAACAAGAACCAATGACTAGCTCTTTAATTTCTCTGCTTTAGCCTTGGCTTCTTCGATGCTACCAACCATGTAGAAAGCTTGTTCTGGTAACTCATCTAATTCACCAGCAAGAATCATCTTGAAACCTTTGATGGTTTCTTCTAACTTCACATATTTACCAGGAGCCCCGGTAAACACTTCCGCCACAAAGAATGGCTGGGACAAGAAACGTTCAATTTTACGAGCGCGTGCTACGGTCAGACGGTCATCTTCAGATAATTCATCTAAACCGAGAATTGCAATAATATCTTGAAGTTCCTTATAACGCTGCAGGGTAGCTTGTACTGCACGTGCAGTTTGATAGTGATCGTCACCAACAATATCTGGCTGCAGCATAGTGGAGGTAGAACCAAGTGGATCTACTGCAGGATAGATTCCTTTCGCAGCCAAACCACGGGATAATACTGTAGTACCATCCAAGTGGGCAAAGGTAGTAGCAGGTGCCGGATCAGTCAAGTCATCTGCAGGTACGTAAACAGCCTGAATCGAAGTAATAGAACCTTCGTTAGTAGAGGTAATACGTTCTTGTAATGCACCTACGTCAGTACCCAATGTTGGCTGATATCCTACTGCTGAGGGCATTCTTCCTAAAAGTGCTGATACTTCCGAACCCGCTTGAACGAAGCGGAAGATGTTATCAATAAATAGTAATACATCCTGTTTGTTAACATCACGGAAATACTCAGCCATTGTGAGTGCTGATAAACCAACCCGCATTCTTGCACCGGGTGGCTCATTCATTTGACCGTACACTAGAGCAATTTTCGATTCGTTGAGGTTATCAGCATTGATTACCCCAGATTCGATCATCTCATTGTAAAGGTCATTACCTTCACGGGTGCGCTCACCTACGCCACCGAATACTGACACGCCACCATGTTCGGTAGCAATGTTGTTGATCAACTCCATCATAATTACGGTTTTACCCACACCTGCTCCACCGAACAGACCGATTTTTCCGCCACGTCGATAGGGGGTGAGCAAATCAACAACTTTAATCCCAGTTTCAAACACAGAAGGTTTGGTTTCTAACTCAGTGAGCTTGGGAGCTTCACGGTGAATGGGAGACTTTTCTTCTGTATTTACAGGTCCTTTATTATCTACAGGTTCGCCCAGAACGTTGAAAATTCTACCTAAAGTAGCTTTACCAACAGGGACACTGATAGGAGCACCAGTATCAGTAACTTCCATACCGCGAACTAAACCATCAGTAGAACTCATTGCAACAGCTCGTACTTGGTTGTCGCCCAGCAATTGTTGCACTTCACTGGTAACAGAAACTTCCTGTCCAGCTTCGTTTGTGCATGTAATGGTCAAAGCATTGTAGATTGGTGGCATTTTTCCACCGGGGAACTTCACGTCTACAACGGGACCAATGACTTGAGTGATGTAGCCAATGTTTGTTTTTTCTGCGGTGGTGACCATGCTGAGCCTATATGTTGAAGCTATAAATTATCAGATAGGATTGTAGAGACTAAGATTAACTTATGTCATCTTCAAGATTAGCACTGAACGACGCCACTGTTCGGCTAAAATTCATTCGATTATATCGATCCCTGTAACTAAATTACCCATTAAATTCATCAAACACGGAAATATTAATGATGATTCGATCAAACGCTAAACTATACATTTGTTTGAGAAATTTAGTTAATCTCTGCGCGACACAGAGAAGAAAATTTCCGACTTTTCAATTTATTCAGTAATGTTTTGTCACTGAATTTTCCTGATGTATGCGCCAGGGTCACACCTACGAGCGATCGATAGTATTCTGTGAGGAGCATTTTCTTTATGTATTACCAAATGAACTTTTTTAGGATTTTTCGCCAAAATTGAAGTGAGCTTTTGTGGCGCGGGATATGGGATTATGTAACTGAAAATATGCATTTTAAATTTTTCATATGTTGTTCTGTTCTCATCAGTTGTGACTTGAATATGAGTTGAACATAAAATGCCTACTTTTCCCGATTTAATCTGTATTCACCCAAAGAAAACTGTTCTTCCCGAGCAAATCAGGAAGAACAAAACCATGCCATTTGACTTAAATATCAAATTCACAAGCATTTCACGTCATTTCGTAAAATTATGAACTTAAATGAAATTTTAGATATAAAGCTAGAATATTGTTCATTTTATTTGTCTTCACAAAAGCAAACAGTTATCAAGTTTACTGGCTCATTTGCTACTAAATTACTTCATGCAAATTTCCTATCCCAAGCAAATTTTCGCCCGTAGTAAGTAAAAACACTTCGAAGCACAAACCGTGACATAATGTTGTCTTATTTTTTATGTCGTTCTTCACTAACAAAATTGAAGAACAGAATAGACTTAAAATATATCTAAATCCAGAAGACTCTAAATTTTAAAGAATTTTGCATATCGAAATCAATTTTACCTAGAGGATATTATGTAATATTTTGTGATAACAATTGAAACAATGAAAGAATACAGATTTTTCCCAATATGCATTTCTAGATAATGGATAAGAATATAATTACTATAATAACTGTCAAAGCTACACAAAAATACAAAATACGCGATGAATATATTGTTTATTAAAATTTTTAATAAAGAGACTATGTATTTCTTTATAAAGATATAATTAATATTTTTACCTGAATATTTTTAATTATTTTACTAATAACTGACACTAAAATATATTATTCATGTATTGAAAATAAAATATAAAAATCTAGCATAAACATAATCAATATTATTTAAAGTTTCCTTGCTTTTTATAAATTATTTTGCAAACAAAAATATCTTTAATTAGTAGTGGTATAAAAATATATATAATTAGATATATGATTAGCTTAAAATTTAATAAAAATTATACTTTTTAGGGGTATACAAGTCGTAATTAATCTTTGCTGAAACTTTATTACCTAAATAAACAAATATCTATAATATAAAATCAGGCAATCAAGAATTTGCAATTATTAAAATAATATCATCCATAAAATAAACTTACTATTTGCTTATGAATTTATCGTCAGTGCGGCAAAAATTTTATCAGGAGACTCAAAAGCCTGACGAAGATATAGACTTAGCCAGAGCATCTTTGTATATAGCTCAAGAAGAATATCCAGAAATCGATCCAGAAGTCTATATCCAAAGTCTAGATGGGATGGCACAGGAATTATCTAAACGATTACCTGCAAGTAAATACCCATTGATAATTATTCAAAATATTAACCAATATCTTTACGATGATTTGGGTTTTAATGGAAATAACAGTGACTATTATGATACCCAAAATAGTTTCTTAAATAAAGTTATACAACGTCGACTTGGAATTCCTATTTCTTTGTCTTTAATTTACCTGGAGATTGCCCGTAGAATTAATTTTCCCATGGTTGGAGTTGGGATGCCAGGTCATTTCTTGATTCGCCCTGAAATTGAAGAAATGGAAATCTTCGTCGATACTTTTAATCATGGTGAAGTTATATTCACACAGGATTGTCAAGATAGACTTAACCAAATTTATCAAAAAAATATCGTTTTCAAGCCAGAGTATTTAGCAGCAGTTACTAAAAAACAGTTTCTGGCAAGAATACTAGATAATTTAAAAATTATCTACGTTCATCAACAAGAGATAGAAAAAGCCTTAGGTGCAGTAGAGCGGAAGTTATTGTTATTTCCAGATGCTCATATTGAACTAAGAGATCGTGGTTTACTACTGTTTCAGCTTGGTTACTTTCCACAAGCGATCAGAGATTTGGAAACTTATTTGGAAATAGAACCCAACTCTGAAGATGTCTCAACAATTCGTTCTTTACTTTCTCAGCTTCATAAAAATATTGATAATTGATGGAGTGGGAGAAGGTAATTGGTAATGAATATTGTTTAGTTTTGAAACTAACACCTCGTATGTTAAGTTTTATTTTATACTTTGTGGGCTATTTAGCCTCTTTGTAAGGATTCTGCTACTTGTTTAAGGCGGTAGAGTTGACTTTCCATGTCAGATTTTGTCCACCGTGCAGCAAAAGTTTTAAATCCCCAATCAACCAAAACATTAGGGATATTAAATTCAAAACGATTAGTTAAATGTGTTCCTGTTGAGTTTGGTCTACACTCCCAGCGATCGCGACCTCGAAAAAAACCTTCAAATTCCCAAACCACCAGACCTGCTCCCCTTTCAACTACTACGCTATTCAAAGTAGGTTTTAAAAAAGGAATTTGAATGATAAATAAACTTTCAGAACCAATATCAGTACTCCATTCACCAACAGGCTTACAGTACAAAACAGGATTAAGCCAACGATGCATCAGTTGTAAATTGGTAATGCACTCTTCAACTACCGTGGTTGCAGCATTTATTTGAATTGATTGTTCAAAAATTTGCATATTATACTAGTGACTTTAAAATCTTAATTTTATCTTTTCATAATTAATCTATCTTTTCATTAATCGTCCCCTTGAGCGAATTGATGATAGTCTTGCATATAGACTAGGCTGTATCAAACAATCCCAGTACTGACTCCCTACTAATTTTTTGTTTTGAGTTCGTCATTTTAAGTCCATTATCTTGGATTTTTTGCTTTAAAAATATAAGTTTTACTCAAATACAGTAGTAATAACTAAATTCAACAGGCTCATTGTCAGTTCATGGTATCTCTTGATACCATGAGTTTTTGCTGTATGCAAACTCATAATCATATTGCCGAAAAAGAGCAACAGTGAGTAAAAAAGTAAAAATCACTCTTGTAATTGATTAATTGTGGGATTTTACTGGTAAATTAAAGTGCGAAACATTGGCGAAGTTATCGGGGTGTTGGATTGAATATAGCAATCTACTCCGTCAGCATCTCATGTATCGTTTTGCCATAACACTTAAGTTTATTAATGGAAAAAGATGATTACAATTTGGCAAAATATAACGCAAGTGATGGCAATGGGTTTGTCTACCAAGACAGAGAGATATTTGGCACAAGTGCCTATTTCTCCTGTTTCCCAGGCAGATGGAATTCAGGATGCCGTTAACAAATCTTTTGGGCAAGTTATTGAAATAGTACCAAGTTTGCTTGGAGCCGTTGCAATCTTAGTGGTTGGTTGGCTAATTGCAATCCTGGCTAAAGCAATAGTTCAGGGAATTCTCAAGCGAACTAACTTAGATAATCGAATTGCTGCTGGTTTAACTGGTCGCGATGACGTACCCGAAGTAGAAAGCTTTGTATCTGGTTTAGTTTTCTGGATTATCTTGCTCATAACGGTAGTAGCCGTTTTAGATAAGCTCCAACTAAAGGTTGCTTCTCAACCACTAAATGCTTTTCTAATTCAAATTGGTGATTTCTTACCTAAGTTAATTGGGGCGGGTATTCTTTTGGGGGTAGCCTGGGTAGTGGCGACTCTAGTCAAAATGCTTGCAGTAAGAGCACTAAATGCATTTAGATTAGACGAGAAATTAAACGCACAACCACAAGATTCTGAATCTGCACCTAGCTTAAATCAGTTATCTCTCAGTGAGACAATTGGTAGCTCTTTGTACTGGTTGATTTTTTTGTTATTCCTCACGCCAGTACTAGATACTTTAGGATTACAACAAGCACTACTACCAGTACAGACTTTAATTACCGAGATCCTGACTTTGCTACCAAATATTTTGGGAGCAGTAATTATTGGAACTGTGGGTTGGTTTGCTGCAAACATAGTGCGACGAATTGTTACTAACTTGCTATCAACAACAGGCGCAGATAATCTGGGAAGTCGCTTTGGCTTAAGTCCAGCTTCTGGAAGACAATCTTTATCAAGTATTGTCGGTACAATCGTCTATGTCCTAATTTTGATCCCCGTAGCAATTTCTGCACTGAGTACTTTACAAATTCAAGCGATTTCCGTACCGGCGATCGCAATGTTGCAACAAGTCCTCAATGCTCTACCATTAATCTTCACAGCTACGGCAATTTTACTAATTTCCTACTTTTTGGGTCGGTTTATTTCCGAATTGGTGACCAGTATTCTCACAAGTGTGGGTTTCAACAATATATTTAGCATTTTAGGTCTACCAACACCCACAAGAAGAACTGAAGCTACCTCAGAGGGTGAAACTGCTCCTGCAGTAACAACTCGCACACCTTCGGAAGTTTTAGGTGTTATCGTCCAAGTAGGTATTATGCTGTTTGCGACGGTAGCTGCACTCAATATTCTGCAAATTCCTGCACTGACAACCTTAGTACAAGGTATTTTGGTGATTTTCGGCCAGATTTTGTCTGGTTTAGTTGTATTTGCAATAGGTCTATTCCTAGCTAACCTAGCCTTTAGCATTATCACTAGTTCTGGCAATCCTCAAGCAAGAGTATTAGGTCAGATCGCAAGAATTGCTATTATTGCTCTGGTATCGGCAATGGCATTGCAACAAATTGGCGTTGCTCCAAACATTGTTCAACTAGCCTTTGGTTTACTACTTGGTGCACTTGCAGTAGCTTTGGCTTTAGCCTTTGGTTTGGGAGGTCGCGACATCGCTGCTCAACAAGTTCAAGAATGGCTTAACTCATTTAAGAGTAAATAATGAAGAGGGATTGTTATTAACTAATTAGTTTGCGACAGTTGCCTATTATTACATAAGCCCCATCACCTATTCGGTGGGGTTGTTCGCTCCCACTTTTTATTTTTAGCTTCTTGCAACAAACTTTAGTTGTAACTCCTCTTTAATCTGGTTGAGAATTGAATGTTCATCTAAGGTTCCTAGGATTTTATTGATTACGGCTTTCGGTCCATCGGGTCCCCAGGTGGCTCCATTTGCTAAGTAGGCTTTGGTCACCTGTCCCAAACCATAGGAAGAAACGCCAGCTACTCCTGCTTGTGTTAACGCTACTGATACATAGGGACCCAAAGAAATACCTCCTGTAGCAGGTGCAGATATACCAAGTAAAGTTTTTAAAGAACTTAATCCTAAATTGGCAAGTAATTCACTAGCACTGATACCACCCATACTGAGGGCGATTTTTTGTAATAATTTAACTGCTCCTGTTTCAGTCATAGGAATGCCATAAAGCTTAGACAACCCAAGAATCATAAAAATATCAATTACAGCACCACTAAGAATATCAATAACTGTCAGAGGATTGAGTGCTATGGCAATAGCCTTAGTCATTGTGGCTTTCCAAATCAGTTCTTCGGCACATTCATCCCTAATGCTTAGTTTACGCTCCAGTAATTGCTCGTTGATGTTATCTGCATAAACCATTGTGTTGAGTGCTACTAGAGCCTTACCTTCACGTTGAAGAATTTCTAATATTTTCAGTTTTAATTCACCGATTTTCGCTTTACCCCGAGCCAATCTTATACCTTTAGTACCATCTGCATTACGAGTGATAGTTTTTACTAGCGGCGATGCAGATGTCATAACGATGTCATCTGGGGATAATAATTCTTTGACCCTTTCATTACGAATTTTCTGGTAAATGGCTAAACGATCAGTTTTGGGATATTGATCTACTTTGTTCAAAACTAACAAAATAGGTTTACCTGCTTCTCTTAGCTGAGCAAGAGCAATGTATTCTAATTTTGTTATGTCACCAGAAACAACAAATAAGATTAGATCGGCTTGTTTAGCTATTTTTTCTGCTAAAGCAGTACGGGTCTCTCCATCAACCTCATCTAATCCTGGAGTGTCAATTAATTCCACCTGCGCTCCAGATTTATCATTTGCAGGAAAAGTCGCTCGCAAAGCCCTTTCATTGCTGCCAATGGTTTCTTCTGTTAACGACCAATTAACTCGTTGTGCAGTCTGAGTAACACCATGCAATGGACCTGTTTCAAATACTTCCTCACCCACCAAAGCATTAAGAAGAGAAGACTTACCCCTTCCAACCATACCAAAAGCCGCAATTTGTACCACCATGCTTTCCAGTTTATCGAGCATGGTTTCTAATTCAGAAATTTCATTTTCTAACCCCTGTTTTTCCTGGGAAGTTAGATCCAGGTTTGTAACTAAACTTTGTAGGGCTTTCTTGGCTTGTTTGTAATTAAGTTCCGATTGAATTTCTTCAAAGTTAAAAATAGCACTTTCTAATTCTTCATCCCAATTTGGCATGTTTTTATTGCCATGGGAAGAATTGCTGTCCTGTGGTTCGGGTGAAGGTAATCTCGAAGTCATACCAATTTTACTTTATATTTTAGATGAATATATTCAGATTTAGATTTTAGATTGGCTCCTCTTTCCATCGTAGTGATTTTTGTCATTTCCCATTGCTGTTTTCCGTATCTGTGTAAATTCATTACTGACTATCAATTAGCAACTAACAGTTACTAATTACTCGTAATCAATGACTAATGGCTCAAAAAAGTCATAAACTAAAAATGCATTGTGTAGCTAATGAGTCTTGACTAAATCACCTGTGCGAAAAATTGTTATTGCTGGCAACTGGAAAATGTTCAAAACCCAGGTAGAGTCCAAGGAATTTTTACAAGGATTTCTGCCCTGCTTGGAGGAAACCCCCCAAGATAGAGAAGTAGTACTATGTGTACCTTTTACTGATTTAAGTGTCTTATCAAAGAATTTACATGGCTCTCGCGTCAATTTGGGGGCACAAAACATCCATTGGGAAGAAGAGGGTGCATATACGGGTGAAATTTCCGGACCAATGCTAAAAGAAACTGGAGTGCGCTACGTTATTGTTGGTCATAGCGAGCGACGACAACATTTCGGAGAAACTGACGCCACCGTTAACCTACGCCTCAAAGCTGCCCAAAAATATGGCTTAACTCCAATTCTATGCGTTGGTGAAACTAAACAACAACGAGATGTGGGAGAAACAGAGGCACTAATTGCTTCCCAATTAGAAAAAGACTTAGTAGGTATTGACCAAGAAAATTTAGTGATCGCTTATGAGCCCATTTGGGCTATCGGTACTGGCGATACTTGTGAAGCAACTGAAGCTAACCGAGTTATTGGTTTAATTCGCAGTCAACTAAATAACCCTAAGACACCAATTCAGTACGGTGGTTCTGTTAAGCCGGGCAATGTTGATGATATCATGGCCCAACCAGAAATTGATGGGGCTTTGGTTGGTGGTGCTTCTCTGGAAGCAAAAAGCTTTGCTCGAATTGTGAATTATGAATAACTGATGAGTAAAATCTAAACTCCCAAGCAACACAAAAAACTATAAGCTTTGGATGTTAATCTCCTTTTGAGGTGAAGAAATTATAGAAGGAAGCAAGAAGATAGAGAAGATGGAGAAACTCTTAGTTTCTTCCTTGTCTTCTTTTTCGTTTCGTTAATTAATCCCTCAACGATCTCGATTTTTGTGAAGTATATTTTCGTGTTAATTAATTGCTGTAGTAACGCTCTGCAGATTTGCGAACAGAACTCAATCCTAACTCCTGACTCCTGCTGTGCTTACGCCCCGCTAGACCGCGCCTGCGGCGAACGCTAACGCTCGTTAGAGCGTGTTCTGTCCTGACTCCTGATTCCTGAATAAATGCCATACCAAAAGCAAAATCTAAAAAAACTAGTCGTTCGTGATCGCTGCTTTGTCTGGGGTAAGCAAACTTATATAATGGGCGTACTAAATGTCACGCCCGATAGTTTTAGTGACGGAGGTGAATTCAATCAACCGATTGCAGCTCTAGCCCAAGCCCATCACCTAGTTGCAGAAGGAGCTGACATCATCGATATTGGGGGTCAATCAACTAGACCTGGAGCAGAACAAATTTCCCTTTCTGAGGAACTTGATCGGGTACTAAGTACCCTAGAAGCTGTACGTCAAGAAGTAAATTTACCAATTTCAGTTGATACCACCAGAGCCGCAGTCGCTAAAGCAGCAATTGAAGCTGGAGCGGATATAATCAACGATATTTCTGGTGGTACCTTCGATCCAGAAATGTTACCTTTAGTTGCTCAAGCCCAAGTACCGATCATATTAATGCATATTCGTGGTAATCCTACCACAATGCAAAAGCTGACAAATTACCAGAATTTACTGCAAGAAGTCTATAATTTTTTAGAGAAACAAGTTACATTCGCGATTAAAATTGGTATTGAGCCATCAAAAATTATCATCGATCCCGGAATTGGCTTTGCTAAAAATTACGAGCAAAATATAGAAATTTTCCATAAACTGCCTTTATTTGAAAAACTTAACTGTCCGATTTTAATTGGAGCATCTCGTAAAAGCTTCATTGGGAAAATTTTAAATCAACCAGACCCGAAGGCACGAGTCTGGGGAACAGCTGCGGCATGTTGTGCGGCAATTTTTCAAGGTGCCGATATTTTACGAGTTCATGATGTTCAACAGATGCGTGAGGTATCCTTGGTCGCCGACGCACTGATGAGAACGCGAACATAGATTGAGGTTATTTTTTCGCTTAATTAAGCAGCACCATTACCATTTTCAGATTCTCCATGGAGACTTTCTTCTACTACTTCTTCAGTAATAATTTGATTGTAGACCTCACCTGATTTTATGGGATCCATAAACACAATCTTGGCATTTTTACTCTCACTGAGTTTTTGACTTGCATCTACGTAATCTTGAGCTACAAGGTAACGAAGAATGTCTTTGGTGTCTGGATTGCTACGTAAAGCTTCAGCAATAATTTGCATAGAGGTTCTAGTAGCTTCTGCTTTTTTAATAGCCGCTTGACGCTCCCCTTCAGCTTCAGCAATCACAGCCCGTTTTTTCATCTCAGCTGCGTTTTGCTCTGCCATTGATTCTTGTACGCTCTGTGGAGGTTTAATATCCTGAATATCTACCCTGATAATCTCTACCCCCCAGTCCCTAGATGTACCATTAAGTATTTCTAATAGGGCTTGGTTCATCTCATTACGGGAAGCAATTGTTTCTTCCAAAGTACGTTCAGCAATGCTCGCCCGGAATTCCACTGTTACTAAGTTTGTCAGAGCTGTTTGAATATCATCGATTTTGTAGAAACTTTTTTCCATATCTATGATCTTCCAAAAAACAACTCCATCTACTTCTAAATAGACGTTGTCTCTGGTAATCACATTTTGGGGTTTAATGTCTAAAACCTGCTCTCTGACAGTGTCCTCCATGACAATTTGATCGAGTAGAGGAAAAATGAAGTTTATTCCCGGCTTTAGTTTTCGACGATATTTTCCAAAGCGTTCTACCAAAGCCTCATTCCCTTCATTAATCATTTTGGTTGAACTCAAGGCATAACCCATGAGAATTAAGACCATTACAATGATTTGATTCATCTGTTCTCCTATGAAGTTTTGAGGGGATTTTCTTTCGGGACAAGGTTATTATTGCCCCAATTTAAGTCTAAATGTTTTAATGCTGTATCGTGTATTGTTATTATCACACGGTAGACAGAGCAGGCAAGGAATTATTAGTCAATCTAAAAATTGATTACAATGGGATACTGGAAAATATGATTCTGGAAATATTGATTCTGGAAATATATTTATAAAAAGGAATTAAGAAAGAGAAAACAAGAATTAATTCTAAACTCCATTACTACATCAGCACGTTGTTTATAAGTACCCTGAGATTTTCAATGCGGACTTATAAATTAATGTTGATAAAAAAATACAACACTTTTAGAAAAAAAACACTAATGGGTCTTAACTAGATATGATTTTTAGCCCTACTTATGGATTGTTTAGTGTTGCCCGTAGTTGCCAAATAAAACTAAAAGTACATGTAATTATAAAATCAATGAATAAAATTAATTATTGGTTACAGGTATTAATTTTCGTTGTTGGAGATTAATAAAGGTAATGTGAAACCAAAAAAGTTTTAAGTTAGGACAGTTTTAAGTTAGGACAGTTTTAAGTTAGGACAGTTTCAAGTTCAGACGGTTTCAAGTTCAGATAATTTTAAACTCAGACAATTTCAAGTTCAAATAATTTTAAGTTCAAACAATTTAAAACCGTCTGTAGCATAACATTTAAAGTTATACACAGACGGTTGAAAAATAAAAAATGTCTTAAAAAACAGAACTAAGCTCTGGAAAAGAAAAAGAGCAAAAGGATTTAATAGGACAAATTTAGTTACTACCAGTAAAGGCGACTTCCGGAAATTTAGCCTGTGCTTCATTCATTGGACGTCTTCTACCTTCTTCTTGCCAGTAATTAATTACTGCTGTTGCTTGGTTGAGTAACTCGACGCGATCAAGTTCAGTAATCCAGTGTTTTGACTCTAACTCTTGTTTTAACTCTTCCCAAGCATCGCTTCTGGGCCAAAAATAGTATTTGGTCAAAGGACTAGTACCTTTACCAACAACTTGATCTACCGCCAAAGCGACATTTTCATCTAACCAAAGTATTTTCAAAATAAACTTGGACAAGCACACCTCCGGGGAGTATCCGGGTTACATTAACAGCGATTGACTATTTTAACGTGACAAACACTATGTTGCACAAAAATTATTGCACAAAAATAACTTACCGTAGATATAGAATTAAAATTTGCTGAATAAAAACGTCGATAATTGCAAATTGTATTAGATAAATTGCACAATTATTTTTATTCATTGCTTTCAGATTATTATCGGATATGACAAACGAAAATTCACCTCTTGCGGTCGCAGTGTTTGATATTGACGGCGTGATTCGCGATGTGGGGGGCTCCTATAGGCGTGCACTGGCTGATACGGTAGAGCATTTTACTGATGGAAGTTATCGTCCAACACCACACGATATTGATCGATTAAAGTCTGAAGGTCTGTGGAATAATGACTGGGAAGCATCCCAAGAATTGATTTATCGTTTCTTTGAATCTGAAGGTAATTCAAGAAATGAATTAAAACTTAATTACGATAATATTGTTGAGTTTTTTCAGTCACGCTACCGAGGAGAAGATCCCGATAACTGGAGTGGTTATATTTGCCATGAGCCTTTGCTGGTGGAGCTTAAGTATTGGGACAATTTGACAGATGCTGGGATCTCATGGGGATTTTTTAGTGGTGCGACACGGGCTTCTGCTAGTTATGTATTAGAACAACGTCTAGGTTTGCGATCGCCAACATTAGTTGCAATGGAGGATGCACCTGGGAAACCAGATCCCACTGGACTTTTTAAGACGATAGAATCCTTAGGGTTGAAAGCGAATGAGCTTGCAAGCCCAATATTTTATGTAGGGGATACGGTCGCTGATATGCATACTGTAAACAAAGCAAAATCTTTATTTCCCCAACAGACTTGGATTGCTGTTGGCATTCTTCCACCTCATACTCAAGAAACTGCAGCTACAAGGGAAGCTTACATTCAAACATTGATTGATGCGGGAGCGTCAACAGTTTTAAGTAACATCCAAGAATTATCACCAGAAAAAATTCAATACCTACTTGAAAGTAAAGCCTAAAAATAAAACTTGAAAAACATCTGAATTTTTACAAGCTCATAATTTTTATAGTCGTAAATTTTGTAGTCAAAGATTTACCTTAATCGGCATATTTAGTGTGCCCATTTTTATTTTTTATTTGAAGACGAACATGAATGATATTGGCAAACGCTTAATTTATGTGTTTTGTTTGCTTGTTAAAATTTTATCTCAACAACAATTGACAAGTATTATCAAATACAATAATAATATTCCTTATGGTTTACATTTGTTAGAAAAATTTATTAATAAAAACAACTAATAAAATAAGCTAATAAGAGATTATGCCAATGCCATGTCCAAAAATTTTGTCCTGGGTCAAGAGAAACTCTGGACGCGTCGTAAGCTTTTAAAGATGGGACTTGTGGGTTCTGCCGTAACGATGAGTGCGGGATTATGGAAATTTGTAAATGATCGTGCTTCCTTACCAGTAAGAGTACCGCCAATTGACGCAAGTGTAGCTAACAATCTGTTTGAACCCATGCATTTACTGCGGGATTTTGATTATGGAACTCTCAAACAAGAAAATGGTCGAACAGTTCGAGAATTTAAAGTTACTGCAACAAATTCTCTAATTGAACTCAATAACGTTGTTAGTTTTAATGCATGGACTTTCAATAATCGCATACCAGGTCCGACCCTGAGAGCTAAACAAGGCGATCACATCCGAATTATTTTTGAAAATAAAGGCGGACATTCCCATTCAATGCATTTTCATGGTACTCATCCGGCAACTGCGGATGGCGTTCGTCCAGTAACTAATGGGAAAAGTACAATTTATGAATTTGATGCCGAACCTTATGGTGTTCAACTTTATCACTGTCATATCGAACCAGTAACTCGCCATATTAGTAAGGGTTTGTATGGAATGTTTATCATCGACCCTCCCCAACCGAGACCTCCAGCCGATGAGATGGTATTGGTTATGGGTGGCTATGACATCAATGATGACGATCGCAACGAACTATATGCTTTCAATGGTTATCCAGAATATTACTCAAGGTATCCAATTCGGATTTATCAGAATCAGTTGGTGCGGTTATATGTTTTGAATATGATTGAATTTGATGTTGCAGCAACCTTTCACCTCCATGCTAATTTTTTTCAGGTTTACCCCACAGGAATGACTTTGAAACCTACCCATGAAACTGATGTTATTACTATGGGAACTGCACAGAGACATATCTTGGAATTTAGCTATGAATACACCGGCAAATATATGTTCCACCCCCATCAAGATTTGATTGCTGAACATGGTTGCATGGGTGAATTTGAAGTTTTACCTCAAAATCAATCCAATCTAAGTTCGAAAACAATTTAGCTATTATTTGCTACTAATTACTAATAAATTCTACTTTTTATAAATAAAATTATTAAATACAGAATTTATCATATTTGATAATAAATCTCATGAGATTAATAATATGCGTCTTTAAAATACGACAGTTTGTCAAACCAGGGCTAGCGCTAATTTTTACTACTTCGAAGTATGACCATCAAAAATAGTATTTGAAGGAAAAATGATTAAAATCCGTTATGTTTTTTTGGCTATTGTGGCTTTTGCTGTTGTTGGTTTGAGTTCTTGTAACTTTGGTAATCAAGCAGCTAATAATTCACCGACACCGAATATTAATTCTGAAACTCCAGTTTTGGAAACAGCAAAAAATGAGGAAGCACGAGATATTGACTATATGACCAAATTGGGTCTGATGAAAGGTCATATGATAGTTGGGAAAGAATTGCTGGATCTCAATAAACCCAAACAAGCCGAGCCTCATATCGGACATCCTGTTGAAGAAATATATGCCGATATAGAAGAGGATTTAGAAAAACGCCAAGTAAAAGAATTTAAGACGGGGCTTGATGATTTACACAATTTAGTCAAATTAAAACCTAGCGACCCTGAAATTGCGACTAATTTTGCTTCTTCTATGAAAGCAATAGACGATGCGATCGCGGTATTACCAGAAGACAAACGCAAAAATCCAGCATTTATTTTACAGACAATAAATGGTTTGCTAGATACAGCAAATTCCGAATATGGAGCAGCGATCGCCAAGGACAAAATCGTTGAAGATATTGAGTATCAAGATTCTCGAGGTTTTGTTCTCTATGCCCAGGAATTGTACGATGGTATCGCCGAACAAATGACTAAAAATAATCCCCAAGCGAATAAAGAAATTAAAACAGCAATGACAGATCTTATTAAAGCTTGGCCTACTGCTATTGCTCCAGAGAAGCCAGTTAAATCACCTGATGAAGTTAACAAACTGGTTAAAAACATCGAACAAAATGTTCAAAGTATAATCAGTAGTTAAAAATAATACTTAGCATCGACAATAAAAATTATTTTAGTTACTCTTGAAAGCGAATAGTTTAAGAAGGGTTTAAAATTAGCAAAATAAACGTTGAATAAGCTTGGAGTTAAGGTGTCAAGATACTGTGTGGTTTATAGCCGCCAAAGTCTGGTTTCCGAGATCAAACTCTTCAGTTTTCACTTCAAAGGGTAATTAAAAGCTGATGCGAGAATTAGACCAAAAACAAACTATTGAACTACTAAATGCCATTATGGAATTTGAATTGGCGGGAGTAGTTCGTTATACTCATTATTCCTTAATGGTAACCGGTCCCAATCGAATTCCTATCGTAGATTTTTTTAAAGCCCAGGCAAATGAATCTTTGCTTCATGCACAACAGGTAGGAGAGTTAATTACAGGCTTAGAAGGTCATCCCAGCCTCAAAATTGCCTCAATGGAAGAAACTTCTAAGCATTCAGTCAAAGATATTCTTTCAGAAAGTTTGGCCCATGAAAAGAATGCTTTGACAATGTACAAAAAGTTATTAGATACAGTTGAAGATGCAAGCATATATTTAGAAGAATTTGCTCGAACTATGATTGGGCAAGAAGAATTACACAATCTCGAACTTAAGAAAATGCTACGTGATTTTGGTTGATAAAGTCTATTCCAAGTCATTTTGAGACTGTAATCAGAGCAAATTCTTGGAAAATATTTTGTTTTAAGCGTAATCATGTGAGACATAGCAAGCAATAGATAATTCTGATGCTAAGCTATCTCATTTGACATATTTTGAGTTAAATCCCGTATTTTTTATTTCTAAAATACGGGCATTTTTATATCCAAATTTAAGCCAAACATAGACTTCTCAATAATTTCCCCCATACTTTTATCCATGACTTGTTCCCAAGTTATATGAGGATTTAATTCTAAGTATTGTTTAACTAACCAGTAACCTATAACGTAACCTCCCCAGTGAGGATATTCACTTTCAGAGTTGGTGAATATATCTCTGTATCGCTGTCGATTTTGCTCTTTCAGATATGGTTCTATTTTTTTGAACCAGTACCTAGATTCATTTTTATTTAAACTTTTAATCCAGGGAGTATCATCTCCCCCTATTACATCTTCTCTGAAGTTTTCAGCTAAACCTTCAGCTACAATTCCTTCGCCGAGAGTTAACCACCTTATCTTGTTTAAAATGATAGCGTGATTGTACTCGTGGGCAATTGTTGCTTCCAGCAATGATAAATCTGACTGAGGATGGACAAAAATCAGAAAGGTATTTTTGAAACTCGCAAAACCAGATATACCTTTCATATAATCCAGTGTGAAATTTGAGGAGGTGGGAAAGAAAAAGATTTGGAAAGTATCCTGAAAATCTAGGGTTTGAGTACATGTGCTGATAACTTTTTCTGCCCTTTCCAATATTTCTTGCTCCTTCTTAGCAGAAATTGCAAGGGTATCTAAATCTGCTTTTCCTGCATAGCGAGAAAGTAAATACATTAGCTTCTCTTTACTCTCATATCCAGCAAATCTATTCCAAAATTGAGGAATACTCTGAACAATTCCCTCTAAACCGATTTGTTTATTATCTTTAATTAAAGACAGACAAGAATAAAAATAACAATTGAGTTGAAAGTGCCTTGTTTGCTTCATCATAACTTTTATTTTTGCCATAAAAGAAATTTGAGTAAATTATTATTTGCATTTGGCTTAATTTATATTGATTTTTCAATACCTCCCAATTATCTCCAACGGCACTAATTCGACTTTTTGCATAACCTCCGCTGCTGATATAGGGCTACGCACAAATCAGTACAGACAATGTAATGAGGCGTAAGTACAGCAAAACAAACTCTAATAATGGTAATCCTGTTTGAGGACAAAATATTTTTTAAAATAAACTTGAAGAGTATTAATAATTATTAAAATTGCCATGGATTTTAGTGCTGCCTTACCTACCTTTGTAATTACCCTCAGGGAAGGCGTCGAAGCCGCTCTGGTTGTGGGAATTGTGCTGGCTTTACTCAACAAAGCCAAAAAATCGGATCTTAATACTTGGGTATACTCCGGTGTGGGCTTTGGAATTATCGTTAGCGTTCTAATTGGTTTCCTATTTGCTGGAATCATTCAAGCTGCAGAACAAATAAATCCCCAATATGCATCAGTTGTCAAACCATTAATGGAAGGAGTATTTTGCCTATTGGCAATTATTATGCTCAGCTGGATGCTTATTTGGATGAGTCAGCAAGCGAAAAAAATGAAAGCTCAAGTAGAAGGAGCTGTTAATAGTGCCCTCGAGCACAATGCTTATGCTGGCTGGGGAATTTTCAGTTTAATTGCGATCGCAGTCATTCGCGAAGGTGTTGAAACGGTACTATTTATTGCTGCTAATTTCCAACAAGGAGTAGTTGCAACTATTGGCGCACTCGCAGGTCTTGTAGGTGCTGTAATTGTCGGAGCACTTTTATTTAAATGGGGTATCAAGATAAATATTCGACAGTTTTTCCAATTTATGGGGGTTTTCTTAGTATTAATTGTTGCTGGCTTAGTTATTTCAGCCCTAAGAAAATTTGATGCTGCGATCGCTACTATTGCATTGGCTAATAATGCATCCCAGAGTCTTTGTTTTTACTACCAAGAATCCGCCCCAATTCATTCTTGTATTTTAGGTCCTATGGTATGGAACACTAGTGATATCTTGCCCGATAATCAATTTCCTGGCGTGATTCTCAAAGCTTTGTTTGGTTATAGACAAAATCTCTATGTTGTTCAAGCTGTGGGATACTTAACATTCTTATTAACTGTTGGTAGTTTATATTTTCGTAGCATTACTACGACAGTGAGTATTAATTCTCAAAAACAAGCCAGCGTTCAAAAATAAATCGATTCTTATCTTAAGTATAAGCTGGAGTAAAAATAATTTTTTATTGAAAAATTATTTTTTTATTGACTGTTAGTAATTTATATGTTCATATTATTACTATCACTGTTAATATTAATTCTCAAAAACAACCCAGCTTTTAAAATAAACTCATTGCACGAATAAATAAACAAATAATTTTCAATACCTAATATTAAATTACATAGAAAAATATAGTATCAGCTACATACTTGAAAACACTTCTTAAGAACACGTAAGTTCATAGAAAATATTAGGCTTGTCTTAAATACTAAAAATAAAATTATTAACTATGTTGTGAATCGCAGTGATATCACAGCATATGATGTTGTCTAAACGACAAAAAAATACAATTTAAACTATTCTTAATCCATTCTTAAACACAAGAATAAATGTAATATTAAACATTACTTTACCTTCGGATAATTTTAATAAAATTATCTAGGAAAAACGTCACTCTAAAAATTGACTTTGCGAACTATAATCATAAAGAATGTCCAAAAGGAGATACCAAAAGTTAAAACAGTTTGTTATTCTGTGAAAGATAAACAACGAATTCTGTGTGATTAGCTTGTCAAAGATAATGCTTGTAGTACTTTCATAGTTTATTGCAGATAGTTTGAATCTGGCTTTTACATAAGTAAGGAAGCCAAATTTATTGTGTGTGAAAATGGATGTTCTATTAAAAATTAGGGAATCACCAAAAATGAAAGAATTCGAATCAAATAATGCAATTAATCTCTTACAAACTATCTTCGAATTTGAGTTATCAGGAGCAATTAGATACACGAATTTTGCTGCACTTGTAGATAATGAGAAGTCAGATATCGTAGATTTTCTCAAGGAGCAAGCAAAAGAGTCGTTAGAGCATTCCCAGAAAGTAGGAGATGTTTTAGTGAAAATCAATGGTTATAATCAACCACAAATCTCACCTGTCACTCAAGCAGAAAGCATGAACATAAAAGATATTTTGCAAGCAAGTCACGAGTTTGAGCGACAAGCGATATCTTTGTATCAAAATTTGCTTGATGCTGTTAAGGACTCCAATATTTACCTCGAAGAGTTTGCTCGTAATATGGTTACAGAAGAAGCAGAGCATAGTGAAGAACTCGAACAAATGCTCCGCGAATATTCTTGATATTGAGTATTAAGATTTTGGGTTTTTGGTTTTGGGTTATTAGTTTGTTTTTCCTTGCAAGGTAATTTCTACTACTTTTGTATGATTTGTTCGCAGTGATGGACGCCAGCAAAGATAAATTAGGGGACCAAATAATGGTACTAATGTTGTCAGCCAAAATATCCAGGATTTTTTAATTCCTCTACATGCCATATCATCTCCTAAGAGTGCACCAACTGATAAGGACAGCACACAAAAATCTAAGCTCATCACATGGATAAAGCGGCTACTTTTCCATTGTTGGAAAAAGTCACTCCATTCCCCTGTGCTAAAACCGTAAGTCATCAAACTTACTACGGCAAGAGTTAAAACAACACCAGTAATGTGAGAATCACAAATTTTAACCAAAGCATTGTTTTGGTAGGAAATTTTTTGATTTGGGGCTTGAGAAATACCACTAATTGGCGAACGCAAAGCTAAATAAGGTAACAAAGCAAAAGCACCCACTGCAAATGAAGCACTTACGAATAGCCAAGCCGGTATTTTCTGGTTAATACCATCGATGAACATAAAACAACCGTATATCATGGGTAAAATGCCCATAACATTGAATAAAGTAACAATTAAAGGATTAATTCCTTGCCAATGTCCGGTTGAGAGATTCTCGATTAATTTGAATGTATTAGGGCTGTCCGGAGGGGCGAGAAAAAAAGCATAAACAATCAATCCAATCCAAACCAACCAAAATGCAACTTTTCTGGGCATATAATCAGCAGAGAAATTTGTAGTATTGTTCTCAGTCTACTAACCTTTTGACACTCTCCTGACTCTTTAAACTGCGAGTAAAACGCTTGGTTTATCCAATAATTCACGGGAGTGTCAAGCAGAGAAAACTGTAAAAATTTAGAGACGTAGAAATCTACGTCTCTAAACATATTTTTGGGATAAATTATTAATTTTTTATTTTTTTGAAATAATTAATGTAGCTCAAAGCTTCGGAAAGGTAATCAGCAGCAGCAGTAACAACTGCGATAGCACCTTCATAATCCATGCGTGTGGGACCTAAAATTCCTACACTACCAAGTGGTATTGAACCGTGACGATAATTTGAAGAAATCAAAGTACAGGTACGAATAGGTTCAAGAGGATTTTCTGAACCAATACGAACTGTAACCCTTGGTTTATTCTCTATTTCCTCTACATCTGGTTCGTCAAATATTAAACGTGAAAGTTGGTCTTGTTCTTCTTCTAATAATTGAACAATGGTTTGTACTTGGTTAATTTCAGCAAACTCTGGTTGGCGTAAAACAGAAGCCATTCCCTTTATCATTATTTGAGTTGCAGCAGACTGAGAAGTATGACGTTCCAACTGCATTAGTGATTTTTTCAAAGATTCACCATAAAGCTGGAATTCTCGGTCTAATTCACTCCATTCAAGATTAGCAATTTCTGATAAACTTTTTCCCCGCAGATGAGCATTCAAAAAGTTAGAAACTATCTGTAACTCACGATCTGTTGCTTCTACATCTGCTTGGTTTCCTTCTTTTGAAGCCGGTAAGTCCATCAATTTAGAATGGGTTTCCAAACTATTAGTAACCACAATCAAAAGTACTTGTCCTGCTTCCATTTGTACCAGTTGCAAATGTCGCAACATTGCGGTATTATTTTTCGGCATGGTAATTAAACTTATGCATCCACTCAGAGTAGCTAAAATCTGAGCCGCACCATCAAGTAATATTTCTAAATTCCTATCTTCACATTTCAAACCTCTTTGTAAAGCTAACTCCATTTGTTTTGCAGAGCTTTCAGAAGGAGTCATCAATTGGTCGACATAAATGCGATAGCCAGAGTCTGAAGGTATACGTCCGGCAGATGTATGCGGTTGATACAGCAAGCCAGATTTTTCCAGCACCACCATCACATTACGAATAGTGGCTGAACTTACACCTAAGTCAAACTCTTCAACTAATGTCTTGGAGCCTACAGGTTCTGCCGTGGCAATATAGTGACGGATGGTTGCCCAAAGTATATGTTGTTGTCTATCGTTGAGCCGGACTTCCATAGGGTGTATTTTACCAAAAGCAAATTTTTATTTGGATATCTTAAAAAAATGACAAGATGAGAATTAAGAAATAATTTTTGAAAATTGAAAAAGTCTTGGTTGATAAATATTTAATTAAATACGTAAGACCGCGAACATTTAGTGCTTAGAGAACTCCAACCAAAAATCTTGCTTTTTCATGCTAATGCGCCAAAAATGACACATTGTTATTTACGCCAAAATTCTAGTTTGATTAGCCTCATTAACGATTTACCTACGTATTTTTCCATGTTTTTTGCTTTGTGGTTGTATGTTTAGTAACTGAAAAGTAACTTGTAAATACATTCTATTCTCAAGAGTAGCAAAAATTGCAGTTATTACTCTAGAGTTATTCAGTATTGATTCAAAAATAGCAAATAATGCTCGCTGCTGGGATTTTTAAAGTCGATAGCAGGCAGTTAATCGTCAAAAACAAGATTAATAGAAATTATTATTACTTCAATATTGTGGTATTGAACGATCTATATTTTGAGAATATGCATCGATCCCGCCAACGATATTTTTTACCTCTGTAAATCCTTGAGATATTAACCATTGACACATATGAGCAGAACGGATTCCATGATGACACAGAACCAGTGTTTCCACGTGGGGATCCAAATTTTCGTGGATTTGTTGTGCCCACTTATCGTGTTTGCTTAACGGGAGGTTAACAAAGCCCTCTATGCTAGCAATTTCGACTTCTTGAGGCTCGCGGACGTCTAAGAGTTGGAGGTGAGGAGTATCTGTCTTAAGACGTTGTGCCAGTTCTTCTACACTAATTTGACCAATAGGTTGAACAAAATAATTCCCAGACATGAGGTTTTGTAAACAATCTTAGTAATTATCATATTGACAGAAAAACTTCGCTTTAGCATGGGTAGACGCATGAATAAGTTAACTAAAATTGAACAAATCTTTAATTTTAAATACGTATATTTGACTATACCATCTGAAGATAAAGTTAATTTGGTATGTAGTTTTTGATAAAATTTCCTTGAAGTAGGACAGCAAAAGTAAACAAATACTAATTTTTGCCCATTAAATTATTAGTCTACTTATATACTTAAAGTATTATGGTGTAAATTAATTTTTATAAATTATACCTAAGAATTTTAATTTAACCTGGAAGCCGCTTTTCTTTGATTGGGAAGCGGTTTTGTGTTGACCGATTTTTTCGTATTTCTTGAATTGGTACTCGGAAATGTTAATTTATCCACGGGTAAATATTTGTATTTTTTTGAGATATTTGAATTTAGATATTTGAATGTCTTATTTTGTAAGCTATCAGAGTACACCGAAATTGAAATTACTGTTTATTTCATCATTATTTAGTCGTTATTGTTTATCCTAAAGCCATCGTCATCAATTCCTATTTATTTAGTATTATCGCCAGAACAGAATTATTGAATTCCTATACAAATAATTATGAGTCGCAATTATGATTAAATGCCCGTTATTTAAGTTTATTGCAACCAGCATTATGATAATGCTATTGATTTTTAGTGGTGGTTGCAATTACCTGGGGAGTGCAAATCCTTCCAGTCCAAAGATAGAAAAAAATAATCCAGAACAACCAATATCAGCAGTTTTTGTCTCAAAACAAGCTCCAGTTATGTTGTCAATATTACTAAATAAGGAGCGTTTACAATCAGTAAAGCGTAATCGAGAATTCTCAATCATCGAAGAAAATTTATTTACTAATACTGATATAAGTTTCAAAAAGGATGTTGAACCTTGGTTAGGGGATGAAATTACCCTTGCTGTGATGACTGCGGATCTGGATCGCGAGGTCGAAAATGGTAAACAACCGGGTTATCTAATGGTTTTAAGCACTAAAGAGCCGGAAAAAAGTCGTGAATTTGTAGAAATATTATTTTCTAAACGGGTTTTAGCAGGTACAACCTTGAAGGTAAAGCGATATCAAGGTGTAAAGCTAATTTATGATGAATTGCAGACAGATTCATTTTATCCTACCGGAGATCCAAATCAATCCAAACAAACAAACTCTCAATCTGAAATAAAAAGTAATTTGGCTACAGCACTAGTTGGCGATCGCTTTGTATTATTTTCCAATACACCAAAAATTTTGCGTCAAGCAATTAATAATGTTCAGGCTCCTAATGTTAATCTAGTGAGTTCTAAAAAATATCATCAAGCTTTAAATAAATTATCTGATGAAAAAGCAGCTATGGCTTTTTTGAATCTTTCTCAAATTGCAAATTGGCAGGATTTAGAGCTAAAAAATTTTGTCTATGATAGTCAAATTATTTCTTTAAATTTTAATTCTCAACAATTAATAGCAGAGACTAGTTTGCTTGCAAATAAAGAGACTTCGGCAACTTTACCCCAATTATCTCAACCTGTTGCAGCATTAAAATATATCCCTAAAGCCGCAGGTTTAGCCATTACCGGCACTGATCTAAGTAATTTAAATCACACCAATATTGCTCAATTTTGGCAACAAACACGGCTTGCTTTTTCCCCATCGCCAGAAAATAGAATTTCTAGATTAGTTCAACCCCTGGAAAATCTGAGCAACAATTGGGGATTGAATTTATCGAAGGATATATTTAGTTGGGTAACAGGTGAATTTGCTTATTGTTTGTTACCTTCGGAAGAAAAAATCGAGCCGGACTGGATTTTTGTTGCAGAAAAATCACCATCTACTTCTGAAGGGATTGCTCGTTTGGATGAAATTGCTCGCGCTAATAATTTGAGCATCAATCCCTTTCTTCTCGGAGAACAAAAAATTTATGCTTGGACGCAGCTAACAGCAAATACTGAATTATCCACAGGTGCAAAACCACAAAACTTTGCAATTGAGACAAAAGTTCGTGGAGTGCATACAACGGTAGATAATTATGAAATTTTTGCCTCATCTGTTGAAACTATCGATCAAGCATTAGCAGGGAAGGAAAACTCTCTGATCGATGATAAAAGTTTTAAAGATAGTATTGCCCAAATTCCTGAATCAAACCAAGGTTATCTCTATATTGATTGGAGCAAAAGTCGAGAAATTTTAGAGCATCAGTTACCAATACTACGCTTAGCTGAAATTGTTGGCAAACCATTTTTCCAGAAATTACACTCACTGACTATCAGTAATTACGGTGACAACTCAGACACTCTTCAAAGCAAAGTGATACTCCAAATGGACGCCTCGTAAGCGACACCAACTAAAGCCTCAGCTTAATTGGGGTTTCCAGTTTCTCAGAGCTAAAGCCCAACAAGATGTGCAAAATTTAATGTGACACATCTTGTTAAATTCTTATTACTTTTTTAGCTAAAATACTAGAATATAAAAAACTACATTAATTAATTTATGCAGCGGAGGTTTATGATTAAGAGTTTACGCCTTCGTTTACAGCAATACAAGGCTTTAAATTATTTGTTATTCCTCAGTGTATTTTCTGCAATATGGACTTTTAATCCAGTGTCTGCAGATACTGCTCACTTTGGTAAATTAACTTTATCACCTGACTTCAAGTCCGTTGGAAAAATGAAAGTAACAGGGCACACAGGTGGTTCTTACTCTCTATCAGCTATTAGCAACCGCGATCGCGATAGAAACTTATGCATTGGTTTTGCTGATACAAAGCCAGACCATATTTTAGTTCTAGAAAAAGATTTTTCCCGGTTGTCACTTCAAGTTGATAGTGGCGGTTATGACACCACCTTGTTGCTTCAAGGACCAGGTAATAAAGAAGTTTTTTGTGGTGATGACACTGGGGATAGCAAAGATGCTAGTGTTGAAGTCTCTAACCTCAAATCAGGAGAATACAAGCTTTGGATTGGGACATTTAAGTCCGGGATGCGCCGTGAATACAGCATTTTTATCGAACAAGAATTAGAGACCAAAAAATAAAAAATAAAAACAACTGTAACTACTTATTGAAGCACCGAATTCATGATTGTTTGTGTGCTACCATATTTCATAGTTAATGTAAACAAAATCAAGCAATAAGTAAATGGCATTATTAACTTGCGACTAAAGTAATGTAATTTTTTTGATGAACATCAATTAGGTGCTGTACTACCAGAAGAAAAATAAATATATCTTATATTTTTTCTTTTTTGAGTTCTAAAGATAAGAATTAGCTTGGTATTAGTAAATAAAGTACTTCTGATTTACGGCTAATGTGAATTAAATTCAGCCTTGTAATATCAAGGGTTTCAAGAACCGGCTTAAATCACGTTTGTGATTATTCCTAGGAATTTAGGTTATTTCAGCTTCTAATTCACATAAGACATAAATTTAATTTTTTTGCTTTTTCTACTCTTTTCCTAATTCATCTTGGATGTAAATTAATTAATAATTATAATTATAATTTTTCACGACATCAAAGTCTTAATCTCAACAAGCTAGGTCGTTGTTAAGAAAACTGGTTATTTATTTACTGTATCGATTTGTCAGCATACTAAATAAAAATAATAAATAGAAGAAAGTGAAGTAATAATATTTATGCCTTAAAGTACTGTAGATATTGACTTATATTAATCATTTATTATTTCTTAAATTTTAGGTGGCTGTTCTGGGTAATTATCGTCAAAAGTCAATAATAATTTACTATTAGTTATGACATTCGATTTAAATACCCAACGCAATATAGCGAAAATAAGAACTTGTGAAGTACATTTACCTAACGGTGAAGTTGCTCCTCTCTCAGAGGTTATAGAAGCCTGTCCATACACTTTAGACTTTAATTTATTGTATTTCTACAAAATCATCCAAGACTTTGTGGCTTTAGATATTTCTCATAAAGATTATCATTTCTTACTGACCAGAAGAGTGGACGAGATACCACAATTTTCCTCAGATAAATTGCAAAATCTGATTGTTTTTTTGTTGGGAGATGAATGGTGTAGAACACCAAGTTATGCATCCGATGTACTAGCAGTATTTAAATGTTACGGCTCAACTCCAACCCTTGAGTTTCATCAATCTAATCTTTATCTTAACTCGCTGATTTTATTGCAATATATCAGAGTTGTATTTAAGCGTCTGAAAACATGGAGAGTCAAAAGCAAAAATGTTTTTCCGTTTCCTCTTGGTTATTTTAGACAGTCCGACTTACCAACTGTTCCCATTTTGGAAAGAACTTGTGATGTGTCCTTTATCGGTAGTCTGAAAAATTCGCCTAAACAAGGATTGCTCAAAATGTTTGGGTTCTTTAAAAGTCCGAAAATGGTATCTAGACAATCGATGGTCTCATGCGTTTCAAAATGGCAGGGTGCTGAGCAATATAATGTTGACGTGCGATTGACATCCAGTTTTCCCCATGCGGAAAAAACTTCGGAATTTGGAGATTATTCTGAAAGGTTGATGAATACAAAAATTTGTTTATCCCCTCGGGGAACTTCATTGGAAACCTTTCGTTACTTTGAAGCCCTGCGTTATGGATGTATCTTAATATCTGAGCCTGTGCCTAATTATTGGTTTTATAAAGATTCTCCAGCTATTTATCTGAATGATTGGAACAAACTACCTCAGCTTTTAGAATCGTTACTAGGAGATACACAACGCTTGGAGGAACTGCATCATAAAGCTTTAAATTGGTGGCAAAATCGATGTAGTCCCTCTGCTGTTTCTTCCCAAATGCTTCACAATCTGAAGTAAAAAATCAAGTGAAATATTAGTGGGAGAATTATTTTCTCCCCATAAGCTTTGGGTAAAATTACGCTAATTTTACTTATAACTTTACTGTTAACCGATCTCATTATTGTGAAAATGCTCATTTGTTTGAGTAAAATTAGCCTGAAAAGTCTGATTTTTCGTTTTTCTAAATAAATGACCTCAGAGCGCTAAGATAGTCATAGCTTATTTAGCAAAATTTATCGGTACCGTATTGTGCTATCTACAATGCTTGCAGATTTTCGCATCATTTTTGAACGCGATCCCGCCGCACGGAATTGGCTAGAAATATTATTCTGCTATCCCGGTTTACAAGTTCTGCTATTCCATCGTCTAGCCCATTGGTTATATCATCTTGGCGTACCATTTCTTCCCCGATTCATTTCCCATATTGCTCGTTTACTAACTGGAATTGAAATTCATCCAGGAGCTGTCATTGGGAAAGGCGTGTTTATAGACCACGGAATGGGTGTAGTTATTGGTGAGACTGCGATCGTAGGAGATTACGCACTCATTTATCAAGGTGTAACCCTTGGTGGAACAGGTAAAGAATGTGGTAAACGCCATCCAACCTTAGGCGAATGTGTAGTTGTGGGAGCTGGAGCAAAGGTTCTAGGTAATATTCAAATAGGTAACAATGTGCGAATTGGTGCTGGTTCCGTTGTACTACGCGATGTCCCTTCTGACTGTACAGTTGTTGGGATTCCTGGAAGAATTGTTTATCGTTCTGGAGAGCGTGTAGATCCATTAGAACATGGAAGACTCCCAGACGCAGAAGCACAAGTGATTCGTGCATTAGTTGATAAAATTGAATATCTTGAGGAGCAAGTCCAGTTACTGCAAGAATCACAAACAGTCCCTTCAAAGAATTATTTAGCAACGGCTACAACAACTTTAAATCAATCGCATTTATCTCAAACTCATTTATTTGAAGAAGGTCATCATTTACAACACGATCACACAAGTTGTGATTTGGAAGATAAAGCTATAGAAGAATTTTTAGATGGTTCTGGAATTTAGAGCTATAAACTATTTTAAGTCCCAATAATTTTTTGACTGCACTTGTTTCTCTTTTTTACAACAAGTGTTTTTTATTTGAATATAATCTTCTGAAAAATTATTTTAGTGGATTTAAGAAGTCAGGAGCTATAAGTAGGGTATTTTACCTTGATTTCTAATACTTTAATTTCTAGTGTTTTAGCTGTATCTGGCTTAACTGAAATTCGTTATTTTTATTGTGATTGCTGATGATTATTATACTGGTGGTTGTTGTACTGATGGTGGTTGAATTGAGAATAACGTTGAGCTAAATGATATTTATGCCCAGCTAAAACCATTGCAAAGAAACCCCACATAACCATACCAGGAACTCCTAGCATTCCACTACTACCCAAAAGAGTACAAACCATACCAGTACTAATACCTCTAGCAGCTGCCATGAATGAATCAAAACGTACTTCCGTAAATTGAAATATTTTATAAATTAATAACAAAAGTCCGCCTAGGTAAAAAGTAACTCCAAACCAACCCAGGGTGAAGAATGTATCTAAAAATCCACTATCAACTACTAGCTGTTCTAGTAAACCTTTTTTGTTAATAATATATGTATTGCCAATACCGTTGCCCAATGGATCGGTCAAAGCTTTATTTAAACCTTCTTCATATATTTTTTGCCTAATTTGGGCACTATTATCATTCTCCAAATTACCAAAAGTTTCAAAGCGATCAAAGATTGGTTCAGAAAACTCTTCAACAGTCAGCAGTGGAAGTACGCACAATGCCATGATTAGGAAGGTTATGATTAAGCGTATTTGTAAGTTTGATTTAAGGGAACCAAAGAAAGAAACTACTGCAACAAACCATCCACCCCACAAAGTACGGACAGTGGTCAACAAAAACGCAACATAACCTGCAGCAGTTGCAGGTAAACGGAAGAAGTCCTTATTATCATTGTTGAAAAGTAAAATCAAAGCAGCCATCATTACTGACGCAAAGGGAGCTGGAGATGCCATTGTACTCCACACACGCAGACCTAAAGGTTCTGGACTACCCATCGAATTTAACTTAGTACTTTCAAGCCAAAATACATCCCAATCCGGGGCGACCAAATACTGGTACATACCATAAAGCCCCATGATTAGTGCGCCCCAAAGAAAAGTACGTTGAGTATTCTTCCGATATTCGGGATAACTACGCCAGTTAATAAATAAATAAAAGGCAAAACTAATCGGAGTTAACCAGTCCAAAAGTCCCCTAGTTGCAATCATGACTGAAGGAGCTTTAATTAGTCCGATGAAAAAGCCATAAAATATTGCGATAAAAGCCAATACAAATGGTAAACCACCTTCCCGGAGAGATTTTGGTAGGTATTTCAAAGCAGTATGAAGGGTGATTAAAGTAACTAAAAATTGAGAAACCAGCATAAAGCGACTGGGATCCCAACCAGCCTTTAAATCTATCATACGGGAAACAAAAGGCGTTATAAACCAAAGCCACCAAGTAAAACTGATGTAGAGCATGGGGTATCGTAAATATAACAGAATACCCACAGCAAAAGAAAATAAAACGTACCCCGGACGGAGAATACTTCCAGCACCGGCTAAAGTACATACTGTTGTGAATAAAATAAACGAGAAAATCGCTGCCCAGGCTAAAGGTGGTTCTAAACCGAAGGGGAATTTTTTTTGGGGTTGTGAGTTTCCTGGTGTGTGGCTGTGATTCACTCTACATCTGCTCCACGACGAAATTGTTTAGCAATTAGGCTTTATATGTCACTATCTGGATGTTTTTGCTAGATATTTTTTTGGATGTATTTTTTTAGATTATATTTTTGTTTTGGGATCGTTTATACCCAGGTAGAAGTAATTTTAATAATCAACGTGGTAATTGGAAACAATGCTAGCTAAAAACAACTTATCAAAATTTTGTTGCTTGCCAAGTTTGCCAGCCTTCCCATCTACCCTGTAAAGATGCAAGCAATTTCTGACTCGCAAGTAAACCTTGGGTAGGTAAAAAGCGCAGCCATTGTACAAAACCCATTGAGTCGCGGGTTCCTACAAGTATCGACCATAGTAAAAACACTAGTTTTCGTAGGGGCGACAAATGTTCTAACAAAGCTAATGTTTCATTATGTACAGCATTGGCTAAAGCCCTTCTATTAAAAGAATTACGCTTATCTTCATCAAAACGCTGAGCAGGATAATGATTAACCGCAATATTAGGATCGTAAATTAATTTCCAACCAGCCCTTTTTAGCTTCAGGCAAAACTCAACTTCAAAATGTACTTGCGCGCCACTACCAAGCATTCGCTTGTCAAAACGCCATTCTCCCATGGCTGCGCGGCGAAAACTCATATTTACCCCTTTAAGGATATCAACTTCTCGGGGTTCCCCAACACCAATATGATGATTTCCGACAGTTTTGCCAAACCACAACAAACGACCAACTTTATTAGAAGCACCATCTTCTAGGTCGTTCCCATGGTAAACCCAGTCACGTCCACCAACACCACCAACCTGATCATCCTTTAAGTAGTGAGCTTCTATTTTTGCTAACCATTCACTGTGTGGTTCTGCATCATCGTCTGTAAAAGCAATAATTTCAGATGAAGCATTGTCAATTCCAGCATTCATAGCAGCAACCACCCCAGGTACAGTAACTTTTACAATCTGTAATGGTAAAACATTGGGGTCGAAGTTTTCTAAAAAAGACCAAGTATTAGCATCCGTATCCCGAACTATTACTATAACCTCATCAGCAAGTCGATTTTGCTTTTGCAAGGCTTCCAGACACCGCACCAAATCTTTTGGGCGGCGATAAGTAGGTACAATAACCGCAATACTCATTAATGCTCAATCTCCTCAAATAAATCCACGTAGTTCTGCGCCATCAATTTCCAGCTATGTTTTTCGGCAATTGCTCTGGCTGCTTGTCCCATTTTATTTCTTAGCTCGGGATTACTCGTTAGGATTTGCAATGCTTCTGTCAATGCTTCAACATCTTCGGCATCTGATATTACTATTCCAGCCTCTGGTTTTACCAAGTCTGCAGCTCCTGTTGAACTGGCGGTGATTACTGGTATACCTGTAGCCATTGCTTCTATTATTACTAACCCAAAAGGTTCATAGCGGGAAGGAAATACCAAAAAGTCGGCTGTTTTCATTAATTGGGGAACATCTGGTCGATAACCCAAAAAATGAACTCGCTTACTTAAGTTTAAAGATGCTGCTAAGTCCAAATACGGGCTACCCTCAGTCACTCCAGCTACTGCTAAATGTAATTCAGGGACTTTTACTAAAGCGCGTAGCACTGTATCTAAATTTTTGCGTTTGATTCTGATATCCCCAGCAAATAATGCTAACGGAACTTCTTGGGGTAGATTCCACCTGTGGCGATCGCAATTTCCCGGCGTAAATTCCTGTAGATCCACACCATTAGCTATCACCCTTATTGATTCTTGTGGGACGCCAATTTCTAATAAATCTTCACCAACTTTATTCGAAACTGCTACTACTGTTTGTGCTTCTTGAAAAGCTTTCTTCTCCCAATGAGAATTTAATGCGGTATAAAACCACTGATAAAAATCGTAGAAAATTTTTCGGGGATTAACTAGTTGATTGTTGGATGAATCTTCAGTTTTTTTGGTGGTAAATTTTAACCAAGAACTATGAACGAAATGTACGGCATTAACCTCCCCCTTAGCCCAGGTAATAGCACCATTTGCTTTAACTAAATCTATTTCAGAACGATGTTTTTGAAGCCAGTTACTACTGCGCCAAGCAAACAGGAGGTTACGAAATAATTCCGTAGGTAAGCCTTTAACATAAATTGGAATCCAATTAACTAGATCGTTTTCTTGTAATTCTGGTGCAACTCGGGAGGCGATTAAAGTAACTTGATGCCCGCGCGCGAGTGCTTCTTGAGTAACTTCATAATTTACTCTACCCTGGCCATCACCTTTTACAACACTATGGGTAACAATACACAGCTTCACACTTAATCTATCCTGAATCTTTTATTTACGATTGCAAAAGTACAGACATATAACAACGAAAATATATTTTTAATGCCCAAATATTTGGAATACCCAACTATATTTAATAATCAAATACTTATTGATGCAAAATTAAACAGAAGATGGATTCCATAGTTTACCAATGTCTGCACGACGAATAATTTCTGGCCAAGCTTGAATCGCACCTTTCTTGAACAAGTAACCAGTCATATGTATGAAATAAAATACAACAAAGGCTATTAGTTTAAAAGTATTAGGAAATAAGTTTTTGTATCGCTTAATACCAACATAAAGTCTAGCGGCTTCTATATGTAATTCATAATTACTTACAGCACCAATACCAGGGCTATAAAGAGTACTAGATTCTTCGATAGTGCTGTTCACTATTAATGTAGAGCAAGGTAGTATTTTATAACCACGCTTAATCGCTCGCAAACATAGTTCTGCATCTTCATAGCCAAAATATATGTTTTCATCCCACTGTTCTTCAACAAAGAAATGTCTTGGGAATATTGCTGCATGAATGACAACAGTTTCTGGAATATCACTAGCTTGAAAATATCCTTGAAAACTTAGCTTGGATGGTAAAAGTGCTCCATCAGTATCACCAAACTTACTAATTCCAGAGAGTATAGTAGATTTTCTTTGAGTTTCTGGAAGTTTTTCATACTCCTTAATCGCAGAAGCTATAAAATCAGATTCTACACAAATGTCATCATCAACGAAAGCGACAAAATCAGCTTCAGATTCTCCAACAGCATTCACAGCGTTATTGCGGTTTGCACACACACCACGACGGGGACCAATAATATAGATTGTGCCTGGGTATTTCTCAACTATTTCTTTATTTTGCCTTTGAACTTCAATTGTAGGAGAATCGTCCGAAACAATTACTGATTCGGGCTTAACACTAGAGTCCCACAATGCTTTTAGACAATCATCTAACTTGTGAGTACGATTTCTTGTTGTAATACAGGCTGATATTCGCATTATTTTTACCTCATCAAAATAAATCAATCGCTATATAAATTATTCGTGTCTAAGTCCGGACTTATAAATATTAAGAGTTAACTGATAAATTCAATATATTTGATATTATTCACTCTCCATAATTATTTCATTTATTATCATACTATTGCTCACAATACTAAGTATTTAACGTATTTTTTTAGTTTTCATTAGAAATCATATGGGAACAATAAAACCGCAAAATATATATTCTTAAGTTCAATTTATCTAACCCCTCCCCATCATTTATCAAAAAATACCAATAAATAGAAAATAAACTTAAAACTTTGTAGCTATTTTTGGGCTAGTAAAGCTTAGGATTAAAGCAACCATAGTCCGCCAGTGAAGTTTTTGTTTTAATGAACGCCAAAAATAAGGACGTGCAGCCTCAAGTTCTTGGGAACGCATTAAACCAATACCCAAATTAGTGCTTACTTGTGCCCATTGCTGTTGAAAATGAGGTTTAAATTCTTGCAGACGTTCATCAGCCATAAATTGTTCGTAGCAAAAAATATCAGCTTTTGCTTTACGAATTTTGGCTTTAAAGTTAAGCTTCCCACTCTGCATAGTGTCCGTTTGCTCGTGCTCGCGATAAAAAGTTAGTTTTTCCGGACAATAATAAGCACCATTACCGGAGCGACAAAACAAATAGTTTAAATAAACATCCCAAGAACCCCCCACTTCTGCAGGGATGAGATCCCAGTTAATAAAATCTCGACGCATTACTGCTGCAGTTGCAGTGGAAACTGAGCGATCCAATAAAGCTTGTTGGAAAAAAGGTTGATAAATCCCTTCCGCAAGACTGTTGCGTTTATAAGAATTAGAACATCTTCTAGTTGCAGCAATATCAACCTCACCATTTGCATCAATGATATAGTGGTCGCAAAAAGCTAATGATAAATTGGGATTTGCCTCTAGTGGAGGGACAAGCTTTGCCAAAAATTCTTCCCCCCACATATCATCATCTAGAAGACTTGCAACATATTTTCCCCGAGCCATTTTAAAGGCTTTCATTGTATTAGGGAACATACCCAAGTTTTTCTCGTTACGGAAGAAACGAATTCTTGGATCTTGAAAGGAATCAATAATTTTTTGGGGATTCTCTGGACTACAGTTATCAGAAACAATAATTTCAATATTTTGGTATGTTTGACTAACCGCACTTTTCAAAGCAACCAGCAAATAATCTGGTCGGTTATAAGTAGGAGTCACAATACTTACTAGTGGTTGTGATGATTTGATATCCTCAGTCATATTGAACTCGAAATTTGTAAGTTCCCTGCTTGCAGCAAAGTTAACCTTATCGATCTTAAGTTAAGTTTGCTAAAAATTCTCTGATAGTGTACATATAGTTCTTCCTTTCTTAAATTATATATTCCGAACTTCTGTGATTTTTATATCATATTAGTAATTTAAGGAATTACGTAATTATTCAAAAACAAGGAATATATAAGGGAAAAAAGTAAATACATTTAGAATTGAAAATTACACAAGTGAGTAAATCCCAAAAAAAAAACTATTCTGCAAACTGTTTTGTGTTCTTTTTACTGTAAAGAAAGTTGTTCCGAAAATATATATTCAAATTTTTTGCCCAAAAACGCATCAAATAATAAATTTTTTCATACCAATAGTAGAATCTCCATCCAAGTATTAAGCGTGAAATCGCGCAAATTTCACCGAATTTCCATGTTTTTTGTTGGTAATATTGCTCTCGCCGCAGCTGGAGATTACGAGATAAATCTACTCTATGGGGATAATTTATATTTTCCAAAAATTCATTAACATATTGATTTGTCATTTCTACACCCAATAGAGCTTTGGTTATTTGCTCACTTGTCACCTCTGCAGAAGCATGATTATTTGCACCATGGATGCGATAACCTCCAAGAACTAAATTAATTGTTTTAATTTTTCCCAAAAAAGCAGTGCTGTATATCAAACAGCCATCCGCCCATATTCTCCATCTAACGGGATCGATAGGAAATACTTGTTCGAGAATGCTGCGACGGTAGCTTAGAGCTGAAGTAGGAGGAAAATTCCAAGCATTTCCTGTTTGTATCACGATCTTTGCTAAATCTTCGCCCAGTTTATACCTTTTGGGAGATTTAGTTGTAAGCAGATTTCCATCAGAATCAACTTCCTCTAAAAGGTGCATTACTCCTACAATTTCAGGTTGTTGAAAAACTTCTACAATCTGCTGTAATTTATTTGGCTTCCAAACGTCGTCAGCATCTAAAAAAGCTATTATCTCACCACTGGAAGCTTGGAAACCTGTATTGAATGCACCACCTTGTCCTTGATTTTCCTGAAAAATCGCCTTGATTTTGTTTGGATATTTTTCTTGTAATTTAAGAATAACTTCTCGGCTGTTATCTTTAGACCCATCATCTACTACTATGATTTCAAAGTTTTGATAGCTTTGGGCGATCACCGATTCAATAGCAGCATTCAGATATCGAGCATAATTGTAATTAGAAATAATTATAGAAAACTTCATTTTTATCAATTCCTTGGAACACTAATTATTATCAATTTTGAATTCAGAAAGTTGGTTTGAGTACACTTATTTATTGAACATGTAAACTTCTTGTACTTTCTTAGTTCAAGTACTCAAAACTAAATCAGAATATATAGTAATCCTAAATTATTTATAAACAGAAATTATCTCTGGGCTTGGGTTTGAAGGTAATAATTGTTCACATTTAAAATAGGATTGCTATATATGATATGTTTAAGTCTTAATCAAAAATCATGATACGATACTTTAAGGGTAACAACAGAAATAAAAATCTTGTTAGCGATTTCTATTTATAGCTTTTAAATAAATAATTTAAACTAACTCTTTTATAGAAATAATTTCCAGAGAATCAAAACTATAGGAGCTTATTTGATTACCCTTAAAATACCTTCTACATATATATCAAAAGTCAAATATAAAACGGGATATATTTACTTTGTCTTTTTTAAATTAAAATTTAAAGCCCAATCTTCTTGATAAAAGCTTTAACATACGAAGGATTTATTTCTATAAATATTATTCCGAAGACAAAATTTTTAATGACAATTCGCATGATAATTATGCCAAAAATGCTCAGAAGAAATAATATAGCGCTACGTGCAAGTCATTAGCGGCTCCGGATCCGTAGGTAGCGCAGCTAGAACCTGCGGCGTCGGCGTTAGCCTAAACGCGTCGTGTCAGCAGGACAAACAGGGTTCATCAATGTTCTAGCCCAACTGCGTAGTCCTATATTCTGTAGATTATCTGCGATCGTGTTGCAACACAAAAAATATAAGATGTCAGCAACATCATATGTTGACTGCACACATATATCAAAACTATGTACTTTTTGCTAACCAAAAAAACCGAACGCCAGATCGAGGCTTCGGGTTTAAAAAGTAACAATACACGTACATCAATTTTTTAGAGGCTGGCTTGACTTAGCTCGTGCTGTTTGCAGTGATACTCCCATAATGCGCCACGTTCTTGCAGTAGTTCTTGGTAACTACCTTGTTCGACAACATGTCCCTGCTCCAGTACGACCACTTTGTCAGCTTTGGCAATTGTTGAAAGGCGGTGAGCGATCGCAATTACTGTGCGCCCAACTGCCAATTTTTCTAACGATTCCTGAATTAAACTTTCTGAGACTGAATCCAAGGCGCTAGTGGCTTCATCTAAAATCAAAATTTCTGGATTCCTTAATAAAGCACGAGCGATCGCAATTCGCTGTTGCTGTCCCCCTGATAAGCGTGCTCCCCGATCGCCCAACACCGTATCAAAACCATTGGGCATTTCTTCTATAAAATCAAGGGCATTCGCTAATCTCGCAGCTTCCCGAATTTGTTCTTCTGTAGCGTCAAATACACCATAAGCAATATTATCACGTACAGAAGTATTGAAAATAAAAGTATGTTGGCTAACTACAGCCATTTTACGACGTAAGGAATCAACATCAAATTGCCGTACGTCTACTCCATCAAATAATACTTGTCCTCCTGTAACGTCGTGAAATCTGGGAATTAAACCTGCTAATGTAGTTTTTCCACTCCCAGATTTACCAACTAAAGCAGTCATTTTTCCCCGTTCAATTACTAGAGAAATATTTTGCAATACAGGATTACGGGAATCGTAACTAAAATCAGTACCAACTAAGTCTATAGATCGTTTTAATCCTGTGAAAGGCACTTTACCATTTTCAAAGTAAATTTTATTATCACTTCTCAATAGTTCTTTAATATTCTCCATCGACCCACCTAAAGTACTGATTAATGCCAGGGTGCCATTAATATCTTGGAGTGCTGGCACTGTTCTAGCCAAGATGAAGAAAAATAGTAATAATGAGGCTGCCGGTAAAGTAAATAAAGAAAGAGAAACAACAATTAAACTAATTAAGACAGTAATTCCTATACTTTCAGCGATAGGCTTTACAACAGCCCAAGCTCGCACAACATTAACTGAAGCATCAAGTAATTGATGACTAATTTTATAAAAACGTTGGCGCTCAAATTCTTGCGTTGCACTGGCATGGATTGTTTGTATGCCGTTAATAAACTCTAATGATGTTGAGTTTAATTTACCATTAGCATCAGAAATACCAAAACTGGTTTCTCTAACTTTACGATTAAGAGTAGAAATTCCTACGGCTAAAAGTCCAAATATCATCATTGACAATATGGACATTTCCCAGGAAATCCTGAACATAATAATAAAGTAGACAGTCACAACTGAAGCTCTTGTAAAAACAAAAGAGCTACCACCAAAAATTTGTTTTAACCTCTCAATTTCTGTGGTCATTGTATTTACCAGTTCTCCACAGCGAGCTTCGGTAAAATAACTTAGTGGTAAAGCTTGTAATTGGTCAAAAATTCTCTTTCGCAAGCGATCTGCAAGTGTTAGTTGTGCAGTTTCTGTATATATTCCACCAAAATAGTTAGCTGTCGCGCGAATCCAAGTACTGAGGAGAATCAAAAAAGATATTATATATATGGGGTCGATTCCAGGGGCATAATTTTGAATTAGAATATCCAACCATGCAATACCTGTTTCTGACGCTCCATTACTAGTTAATTGCTGCAAAAAGTTTAGTAAAAAACCGATACTAAAGCCTTCAAAAGTTGCCGCGATAATTGAGAAAAATATAGCTTTAATCGTAATTCTACGAAATGATTTAAATTCCCTTAGAATTAAATAATTATCTTGCCAAAAGCTGGTAGCCTTTACTAGCTGTTTGATTAAATTACGTGCTGGCTTAGTAATTTTAAGAGACATAGAAGTTTTGATTGTAATTAAGGCATAAAAGCCATACAGAGCTTAAATTAAATCAAATTAAATCAATCAGCCTAAAGTTCGTGCGAAATTACAATAAAAATTTCTGCACGAACAACTGAGAAAAGCTATTGATAATAGGATTTACACACAAATACAATAATATAAAGACAAGATTTGAAAGGCTATTGCTTCCGTTTACATATAGCACTCAAGTATCAGTATAACCGCGATCGAGTTGTTATTGATAAGTTCAATTAGCAGCAAAACAATTCCTTTCGTTCAAATAATTTAGATAGTTCAGCTGCACCACTAAAAAAAGAGACGCAAGTCTTTGAGTCGGACTAGCTAATCTGACTATCCAATTGCAACAAGCTTAATTTTGATTCCAAATTCCAAGAGCTAATAACTCCAGGCAACCTATCTAATTTATATTCTTCTTGGGGAGTGAGACGCACTGCTTCTTCTAATGCTACAGAGGGGAGTCCAAACAAAATCATTTCTCCTCTAATTACATTGAAAAGTTGGGGTAGATTTTCTAAACCGTACTTGTACAGCAATTTATTGAAACTTCCTTGATGGTCGATGGATTTACTATCGGTACTTGAATCATTAATTGTGCAAGTGCGAAACTTAAAGATTCGAAACAATCTTCCTCTTTTACCGATATGCCATTTTCGTTCAAATAGTGATTCTTCGGAATTGAAACGAATGAACGCCATTACTCCTAACATTAATGGAGCTAATAAAATTAGGAGACTTAAAGCAGTCAACCATTCACTGACTCGTCTTAGTATTTGCCAAATTAAGTGACTTGATTTTTTTTCTCGTCCTTGAGGAGACACATACAGAAACATCGATTTTTTTGCTTGTTCGCATGCATCAGCCCACAGTTTAAGCTTTGCTTCACCTAAAACCGGATCTATACGAACCAAATTCACTGGTGAATGTTTTAAGCACTTTACTAAATATTCTTGATTCTCTAATGGAGTCATAAATGGTTGCTTTAAATGACCGGGTTCTTTTACCAACAGTTGACCCTGTCGCCACTGGATGCTGCAGTATGCAGAATTATTCTTTTGCTTTTCTTGAGAAGGCTTCTGAATCAAAAAACGAGTTTGGTTGGCTGAAGGAATTAATGAAACTGTCATATGTATCTACTCTTAAATAAATTTCGAATTACCACCTGGAACTATGATTGGGAAGTATATTCCTCTTTATTTTTATTAGTGGATAAGAAGAACAATAATTAAATTATTAAGAAATAAAAAATATATAAACTAATAAATTAACAATAATCTATATACTCCAAAACAAATTTTCAAGAAAATTTTATACTAGCTTTATATTCTCATTTCTAATTCTTAATAATGTATCAACTATTCACTTATATTGATATCTTATATACAGGATATAAGGAAGCTGACTTAGAATCACATTTTATATCGATTCTTTATTTACTCTTTAAATAAAAAGATATTTTACCTAAGTATTATTAAGATAGGATGAATTGCCTAGATATGTAAATCCCATATTTTTCATGAAATATGGTTGTTAGTTAAGTATTTCTCAGGGCATTTGATAGATATGTATTATCTCACATGCAAATTTTATTTACAAATAATAAATATCTGGATATCTTTTTATTTATTTAGTAATTACAAAATGATATGCGCACAAAAAACATTAATTTTTCTTTATCTCGTACAAATTTAATTTATACCCTATCACTGATAATTAGAAATAAAATCACTATATAAAAACCTATATATAGCAATGCTTTAAAGGATAAAAAGCTAAAAAAAAACTTGCAATAAGGAAAACACATTTATTTAAATAAACATAATTACTTCTATCGTTAGATTTTGATTTTTTTACATTAATGTACTTTTCCCGTGATGAAATAGCACCATATAAATAATTAGTTTAATTGTCATTTTTCTGTTTTTAATAATAATTTTACTCATTATCAATGCTTACAATGAGATTAGGGGTATATATTTTTTGTATAAGCCAAATAATTAGTAAAATATAATAAAAACTGTGATTTAAGTCACAGACTGATTAGCATGTTTTTGCTTTCCTTTGAATAAAAAATCAGCTTTTTAATATTGTTTGTAACATTTTTATAAAATTACTGCAGCGTCTGACAATGTTGAGTTGCTTAAATTGAGCTTGTGGCTTTTTCAGCTAGTATTTTTATTAAAATGCTTACACTAATAGTGTATGTATTTATTAAATATAATAAATTCTATAACTATTATCAGAAAAAAATTTAGAGAAGATTGTTGATATCTTTTTATGTGTAAATATCATTCAGTTAAGGATTTTATTTGCAGAAATATAGAAAAGTGATATGGTTTTGCTATAGATAAATAGTAAGCTTTATAGTTTCCAAAACCTTGTATTTTAGTCGGCGATATCGCTAGTTAAATTAGAAACTAAGGGATGAAACTACCATAAAAACAAGCTGTTTGGCTTCTACATCTGCGAAACTCTACTTTTTTAGCTAACGCTATGTTACGCAAATAGCAAGCCCTAAATAGTTGCAAGAAAAATGGAATAAGTATATTAATAAAACTTATGTGACTAAGTTGTCAGCGTTAAAATAATTTTGTAGTGTATTTAACATGTAATGTACTAGTAAAAGCAAAATGCCCAAGAATAATACCAAATTCGGGTTAATTACCCCTTTTAAGAATGAGAGCAAGAAGTGTGGGAATGTGGGGGGAAATCCCAAAAAATATAAAGGGATTTTAAAAATCAGATTTTTGGTATAACACCTGAAACTAATAAGCTCAAATAATTTGAATCGCAGGAAAAGCTAACTACTTGTTTGCAAGTAGGTCTATCAATTTGTAAACTGAAGTTACCCCGGAGCATATCTACTAAACAGGGGTCAAAGCTTTAACAAATAAGGGTTTGGGAATTTTATCCTTCAAATGGTGTACCTATGTATTTTAATACTTTCTTAATATTTGAAGTATGAAAATATGAAATAATTGTGGTTCTGTATTATAGAACGCACAAACATACAACAAAGCTCAACAGATTTTATTGGTATTCACTTCATTTGTACCCAGTAAGAACGGGCGCTAAATCTCTGCAACCATTGCTATACATAGATTTCATTTTTCGTCAAAGGGGAACTTTAGTGTAAATATTTTTTGAGCGTAAATAAAAAATAGAAAGCTACTTATTTACTATAAAAAATATTGCATTATTTAAATATTTAGAGCTAAAAGTATTATTAGACAAAAAAGCGACTGATTAATAATTGAAAATACATTTATACAATCAGCCGCAAATATAAAATTTAGAAATGACCCTAAAGATAAATCCCCTAGAGTGTATATTGTTAGTTATTTAATCAATCAATTCTATCTGTTTTACCAGTATAATCAAATTTCTGTAAGGGAATTTTATCTACAGAATATAGGGTGATTAAAAACCTAAGCTTAAACTATTCAAAGTAAAATAAATAGCTTTTGAAAACACCCAGAAGACCTTACACAAAATACTACGTCTCTAGGCAGCAATGATTTTTGGAAAAGCGACTAAAATTCTTTTTCAAATTTGCCATTTCCTATCTTTTCTACAGCTTGCTCCAGCGCTAATTGTTGATTCTGTCGGTATGGGATATAAGAACTGCTGGTTTTTGATACTCCATTTGCTACTAAGCCAATCAAATTTAACTTGCTCAACATTGCTGTAGCCTGGGCAAGCTGGCTTCTTGTTATTTTACCAATGCTTGTCACCATCACAGCTCCTCGACAAGATGAACCTGTTAGCAAAGCATCAACTAATCCTAAAACTGGAGAAGAATCAACAATTACTAAATCGTAATCTTCTTCAAAAGATGCCATTAATTGTGCCATTCTAGGAGAACTTAACAGATTCGCCGGATCGATTGGAAGTGGTCCTGCAGTTAAAATATCGATAAATGAGGAACCAGAAGACTGAATCTTAATTTGTTCCGGTAAACTTTCGTCGCTTGCAAGCAGAGTAGACAGTCCTTGCTCATTGGGAAGGTTAAGTTGTTTGTGCAAACTAGGATCCCGCAAATTGGCATCAATCAGCAATACCCTTTTATGCAAACGTGCAGCACTCATCGCTAAACCCAAAGCCAAAGCTGATTTTCCGTCATCAGCCAAGGCTGAGGTAACCATCAACGATTTTAAATTAGTAACCGAATTTAAAAGTTCTATGTTCTTATAAATTAAATCCAGAGATTCCCAGCGTGGAGGTGATTGAAGTACTTGGATAGTCCAAGGAGCAAGGAGTTGTGGTCTACCAAAGGGTAATTTAATGACCGAATCCTTACGCCTTGCTGGGGGTAATTTCGGAGTAGTTCCCAATAATGGTAAGGCTGCTTGCTTTTCTAGTTCTGCAGTTGTACGTACCGCATCATCGGAAGCTTCCCGTACAAAGGCAACAATACCTCCCAATATTAACCCCACTACCCCGCCTAATAAAAGATTTTGCCGGAGATTGGGTCCAACAAAATAACCCAGTTGTGGTTCCTCGACAACTTTCCAATTAAATCCACCTTTGGAAAGCTCTTGTCGTAGCTCTTGCTTTGCTCTTAATAAATTTTCATATCTTTCTTGTGTTCGTTGCACCTGTGGCTGTAATAAGCTGTACTTTGCGAGTAGAACAGGAAAACGTTTAATCTCATTACGCAATTGCCGTTCTCTTTTCTCTAAACTTTGATCTCGTGCCGCTAACGCTAGTATATTTGTCTGTGTTTGCGCTAAGTTAGCAGCAAGATCTATATCTATTTGACCCAACTGACCCTGGTCTAATATATTACCTTTCAATACACTAGCACCTTGAGTTTGTCCCCCCAAAGCACGTCTAACCTCTTGTTGCAAAAGCTGTTTTTGGTCTCTAAGCTGATCTTTTAACTTAACTACATCTGGGTGATTACCTGTGAAGCGCAAGCTCAATTGAGACATTGCTAGCTCAGTTTTCTGGATCTCATTTAGCAAAGATTGATAGCGCGGAGACTGGGTTAAGCGAGATGAAACCAAAGCATTTTGAGGTGTCCGATTAAGTTGTGCTTGCACTGACTTGAAACTAGCTTTTGCTTCTTCGTATTGGTTGCGAGTAGTACGCCGTTCAGCTTGAATTTTTCTCAGTGCATCTTCTAATGCTTGTGCTTGCTCTTCTGGATTGATTAAATTTTGACTCCGACGAAAATTTTCTAAACGTTTTTGAGAGGTAGCAACTTCCCTTTCTGCTTGATTTAATTGTTCTTGGATTACTTTGAGACCTCTTTGCAAGCGTTCTCTTTGCTGCTCAATATTATAATTCTGATATACCTCTTTAACAGCAAATAGTACATCTTGAGTTTTATTGCGATCAGTTGCCTGATATTCTGCTTGGATAATTTTTGTGCGAGTATTATCTTCTGGTTCTTTTAATTGAGTTAAAGATAAAGACTGTTTGATTTCTTCTACAGTTATATCGTCATATTTTGGCTTGAGTCTATCAACAGCTTTCTGAATAAGTCCACTGCTTTGCATCAATTTAAGCTGAGTCGCCGTATCTACTTCAATTGATGGATCGCTAAACTTATTTTCGTCAGTAGGCTGTCCTTTTCCTTGATAATTAGGTTCAATTAACAGCTCCATAGAGCTTTTGTATTTAGGAGGGGTTCTTTCTGTAATCGCGCCCGCGATCGCCAGAGAAGCACTAAACACTACTAAAAACCAAGGAAATCTACGAATTAAAATCGCAAACAGTTGTCCGTACCCTGGTTCTGGCTCAGGGGATGGATTTAAGTTGGGATTCAGACTGTTTTGAATCACGTTTACTATCCTTGAATGAACAAATCAGGTGAATGATTTTTGTGTGCTACAAGATTGTTCTATTACTTGCTCTACTTTATTAAAAAAAGCTTGTTCTGAAAAATTTTTCACTGCATGATTGCGAATACTGTCATAATTCCAAGAGATTTCTCTACTTTCTAGTAGTGCTCCTTGCAGTGATTCGGGAGTTTGTCTTTTAAAAAATACTCCGGTTTTGCCAGGGATTTGAGTATCGAGAACACCGCCAGCTCCATAAGCAACTACTGGTGTCCCACTAGCATTTGCTTCTACAGGAACTAGTCCATAGTCTTCTAAAGCAGCAATAATTACGGATTTGGCTTTTGAGAACAACTGAGTACGCTTGGTGTCGCTAACATGACCCAAAAATTTAACGTTATCTAAAGCTTTAGACTGCAAACGTTCTTTTTCGGGACCGTCCCCAGATATTAATAATTGCCAACCCAGCCAATTAAAAGCCTCGACTATTATATCAAGACGTTTATAGCTAATCATCCGGGCTGAAGCAAGATAGTATTCATCTTTATTTTGCGAAAAACTAAATTTGCTAGTATCTATGGGATAGTTAATAACTATGGCTTTTTTGCCATAAATTTCTTTAATTCTACGAGCTACTACGCTGGAATTAGCAATGTAAAGGTCAGGCTCTTGAGCATATTTCAAGTCTACCTTTCTCATCATGTCAAAGATTTTTTCAATTAGAGGTGCGAAATATCTATAATCTCCATATTCTCTAAGGTAAGTTTGAGTATCCCACAAAAAACGGGTTACATTGTGACAAAAACAGATATGCCTTGCATTTGGTTTTTTTTGTACTGCTTTTGCAAAACTAGTGCTGCTGGAGATAATTAAATCGTATTCCTGAAGATTTAAGGCCCGAAATGCCGGGAAGTACAAAGGTGCCATCATTCGAAAATATTTCGCAGCACCAGGAATTTTTTGTAGAAACGTAGTGTTTACGATCCGTTCGCCTAAATCTATAGTGGCTTTGGGATCGTATAAAGATGTAAAAATATCTGCTTCAGGAAAACGCTTGCATAAGAGTTCGAATACGCGCTCTGCGCCACCTTTTTGTGTTAAGTAGTCATGTACTAGAGCAATTTTCATGGGTTCTTGATAGGTTTAAGGTATACAAGTACTTGTTTAATAATCGATTGATATATGTAGAGATGGAGGTTTAGATTTAATTGTTTTAACTAGTTGAATTAACTGAGTGATATACTCTATTCTCTACGTAGATCCACAAGACTTTATAAATTTTCCTGAAAGTCTTGTTAATTATTCGAATAATTTATGTTTACCTTTTAAAAAAAATTTCCTCTGAGTTCAGGGAAGATGCCAAAACTCCATAGGGTAAGTATCTTAACTGGGATTTGTAACTCTCAATAGCTTGTTTTTTTTGCTTTTTAACTGCAGCGATAGAAACACGGTATGCATTTGTTAAATTTTCTCGATGCAGTTTAGAATTTAAAGGATTTTGCCAAAATACCCAAATTGGGTACTGGAATAATTCTGTTTCCAGACCGGAGTGGGCGATCGCTGCAAAAACTAAATCGAATGTAGCTTCATGATCGGGGTGACCATCTTGACAATGGGGCACATAAACTTCCTCTGGGCGCGATGATTTTAAAATTTCGCTTAAACGAGAAATTAAGTCATATCTTTGTGATTCCGACAGTTGGGAAAGACTACCATCAGGTTCGCCAAGAAAGTATGTATCAGATGGTTCGACTCCCAAAATATTAAGAGCAGTTTCTGCTTCTTTTTGCCTAAACTGGATAATGTCTTCTGGTTCGATCCAATCTGGTCTACCGTAGCGCCCATCAGTCAGAAAAACTACCTTGACGGGCACCCCCAAAGAGCGCTTAATTGCAATCGTACCTCCACAGCCAAGACTTTCATCATCTTGATGTGGAGAAAATACAATAGCTGTTTTATTATTAGCCTTAATTCTTTGGCTTTTAAATTTTGCGGTCAGGAAAAGTACTTTTGAGTTGATATTGCGAATTACTTCTCCTGTGAATATTTGTAGCCGATTTTTCAAGGTTAATTTAGACATAACTGGCTAGCTGTTCTTTCGGAGTGCGGTCTTTGATAATTTGCTCAATAGTTTGAGAATATACCCGAGCAAAATTTTCTTGAGTGTGGTGTTCTCTGACAAATTCTCGAGAGTTTCTTGCCATTACTTCTAGTTTTTGGGTTGGAAAATCTGCAAGGGTACGAATTGCGTTCTTAATTTCCTCCAAAGAACAATTTGGCAATACAATCCCACAATCTTCATTCACATCCACACTCGATTCATAACTCACAATGGGAATTAATCCTCCATGCATGCAAGTAATGACGCATCCTCCTCCTCCTTCCGAGCATGAAGGATAGATAACAGCAACACAACTGTTAAGAATTTTCAAAAATTCTTTACTACTTATGTCAACCCAACCAATAGTATCGATGTTGGGAGTTTGATAAAGTTCCTTTTCGAAAGCAGCCTCAAAGTCTTTCTCCTTACTAATAGGTCCACAAATGGTTAGATGATAATCTGGCATTTGGGCAAAGACATCCAAAAGTAAATCTAATCCTTTATGAACCAAACCACCGCTACCAAACCAGAGAAAACGTCGACGACAGGTGGAAAAGTCTTTATCTTCAAACCAAGGGTAAAGTACTGGCGTTGAAATGGGTACTCTATAAATAGGTTTATTTGCATATTTATAAGTACTTATGGTAAATTCATTCCCTAGAACGATAGCGCAATCAGCATGTTCTATGGCCTTATTCGGCATCTCAAACCTACGGGGTGTTAAAGTTAATCCCCTTCTTTGTTGTAATTGTAAGAGTCTATTAGCTTCTGCAGCATTATGAAATATTAGATGAGCTGCGTCAGCATGGAGTATTTTTATGCAATTTCGATCTAAGTAAGGTGCACTTCGTTGTAAATTCCATCGAGTCTCAATAAAAAAATCATATTTTTTTTGTGGGATAAATACATCGTTGTCAAATCTGATTACATCAACGCAATAACCCATATCCAGAAAAGTTTTTGCCATTTGCAAGCATTCCCAAAAGTGAGTGTGGGATAATGGCATCTCCTCATCAGGTTTTAAGAGGAAAGGAGTAAGAATATAAGAGATCAGTACATTACCGATCGGATTTTGAGGTGGGTTAAGAGATATTATTCGTCTTCTTTCAATACGACCTTGGATTTTAGAAGTGACTAGGTTGACGCTATCTGTAATGCGATTAACAATATTGATTTGCATTTTTTACATACCTGGAATGTAGGTTTAACTAATTCGATAAGTTTATTTTAAAACTTACGCATTAATAAAAGTTCTCTTATACACAAAGCCTTACTTTTTTAAGAGAATAAGATCTGATGGTTTATATAGTGGATTTCTTATATCTCTCCTCTTAAGTTTAAGTATGAAGGCAATTAACTTATACAAAACTTGGAATAAAAATGTTACAAAGTTAATTTAGGACGATTAATCCTATCAAGTACTTTACAGATAGTCCAGGTAAATTTTAAGTTTCTAAGTTTGCCAATAGTGAAGTGCTTAATTTCCACCATTTAAAAACACTTGTACTATAGTTGAGGTTAGTACCTGATATAGCGCTACACGCAAGTAAAAAGTAAAAAGTAAAAATAAACCGCGCCTATTACTAACATCACAAGATGCGGTTCCGGCGACAAAAAGCTTACAAATCATAGCTTTGCGGCGGGATTTACCAATGTCCTAAACTTATTACGTGGTTGCTATATTTCCTGAGGAGTATACCCACCCTATTATTTTTCAGCACCCGTGTTATTATTGGGGGGGAAACTTAACTACGGTGCTACGCACAGGTCAGAATGAACCGCGCCTAGAGGCTATAAGCTACCTACGGAGACGTTACCTTAGCTTCGCTATCTGCGGAACGGATCCGCCGACGCCGCAGGCTCTGACTAATTTCACCTAACGGACTGACGACCAAAAGTTTGCTGAGTTATAGCTTTCAGACTTAACCAACATCATAACTTGATTACTTTGCACTACACTGCCTTACTGTTTTCGCTCGGAAATGATGAGCAATTTACAAGATTATTCCGAACGCAACGTTAGTAGATCTAATTCAAATAAGGTAAATGCAAATCAAATACATTAGACTGCGATCGCAACATTAGTATAGTTTTAGAATACTTTTCTGTCTCCTTTAGAGTAAAATTTAGTTTTTATTAGGGATAAAAGAATCTCTATACCCCGAAAAAAGGCAAGAGACTCTTTTTGTTTTTTATTTACTCACAAGTTTCAAACAAATCACAACAGTGGGATAAAAAGCAATATAAAGTAATTTCAGCTATTACCTCGCCATTGCTAAGTTTTTAGAAGAATCAAAGTAAGTGTTTTGCTCCATTCTGAGCTTATCGCACAATCTACCTTCCGGTAATTCAACATCTTCATAGGTTAGTACTGCATCTTTAGGGACATCTCGCTTGAGGCGACAACCTTCAGCTAAACCTATTGGAAGAAGATTTTGCTTTTGGGTGGTGTCGGAGTTTTCACACTGTCCATATGTCATATAGTAGCCAATACCATCCAAAGTTTCACCTGCTTTAAGATTGATTTTAGCTGTGGTTATTACATCAACAATTGGACCTCCCAAGGGGCTTAAAACATAATCTTGGAAGAGAACAGCACGAGCTACAGATATTGGTACTTCAAAATGACACAGATGATAAGGGGTATAAAAACTATAGAGTGGACCTTCCCCTAGTTTATATAGATTAAGATAATGACGTTGCTTGGGGTCGTCATGGGTCCCAAAGACAAATACTCCTGGACCAGGCTTCGCTCCAACTACATAATCAACAATTCCACCTAGTTCTTTAAGTTGCTCGACATCATACATGTTGGTCATTTCATCCACATGACCTTTGAAGTCATAACCCAACATTCCACGCTTAGCAACCTTCATACCTGTTGCATTAGCAACAATCGCCTGTTCAAAGGAAATTTTTGTTCCGTCAGCAAAACTAGTGACCATATGAGGTTTTTGTCCCCAACGTTTCGCAAATGCTTCTTGGGTTGTGGGATTGCGATAGGGGTCTTGTAAACCTTTGATATTTCCACATAACAGGGGAGTTAAACCAATGCTTTTGACAAAACGATAAAGGTTCATTTGTACCCCAGGCTGATCGCCATCACATGCTGAAAGGATTACTCCAGCTTTGTCCGCATGTACTTTGAGGATGGGACCAATTGTACCGTCAAGCTCGGCATTCATCATGATTACGTGCTTGCCATTGGTGATCGCTTCCATGACTACATGAGCGCCAAACTCTACTGCGCCAGTAACTTCAATTAAAGCGTCAATACCAGAAGCACGGCACAACAACATTGCATCTTCAGCGATCGCATAGCCGTTATTAGCAATACTAGCTTCTAAATCGCTGACCCTAGAAACAATCTTAAAATCCTCAATTCCTGCTTCGGAATAAGCTCGTTTAGCTGCGTCAATGCTGCGATTAGAAATCGCAACTAACTCCATACCAGGAACTGAGTTAGCAATCTGATTGGCAATACCCCTACCCATAAAGCCTGCTCCAATCATCCCAACTTTGATTGGATTACCTTCTTCGGCACGAGCTTCTAAAGCACGATCTACAATAATCATGGATTTGAATTTCCTTTAAACACTAATTTTCCAGTTAACTAGGATTTAATATTTTTTCTAAGTTTCGTAGAAGATTAATTTTTCACAAATTTCACAAATTATTCTTCACACTCTTAGTAGCAATAATTTTACGTTGTAGCGGAATATATTAGGGGACGCTCAGCGTTAACAAGAGCACAGTGTTGACAAGATAGAAAATTGGCATTCCCGAAACGTTTAGTTTTCACTGAGATTAATTTACTTATCCGTAGAAGAAATGTTGCCAATAAGTATTGTTAATTTACTTCGCGTCCATAAATTTAATAAAGGATTTATCTTAACTACCCATGGCAGAAATCGTATTCTTCTATTCAGGTAGTTAATAAAATAATCCGGAGATTGTGCAACAACTATATCTATTGATTTTCTGCACGCAATATAATTTGGCTTAAACTTCTGCGATCTATTAACAGAGTGAAGAATTATAACTTCTAAGAGTTTGAAAAGTGACAACTTTAAATTTAACTTCTAACCCCCTACTGTCATCATTGTCATTAAAGGCCAATTAGAATCTTTTTCTGAAATTTCAGTCACTTCTGTAGGCCATTGAATGTTAAAAAATGGATCGTTATAGCGTAGACCCCGCTCGTAACCAGGTGTATAAAACTCTCCTACTTGATAAACAACTTCTGCGCCATCTGTAAGTGCTTGATAGCCATGGGCAAACATTTCTGGTACATATAAAGCTTTACGATTATCTTGAGTTAGCTCTACGCCAACGTGGGACAGATAAGTAGGAGACTCTGGACGCATATCAATGATAACGTCATAGATAGCACCTCTAGTACAGCGAACTAACTTAGTTTCAGCAGCAGGGGAAATTTGATAGTGCATACCCCGCATCGTACCTTTTTTATGGTTATAAGATAAATTACACTGTGCTACTACTGGTTTGAGTCCGTGCTCTTCAAATTCTTTGGCGCAAAAAGTACGGGCAAAGAAACCACGATGATCTGGCTTCTCTTCCAATTCGATAATATATGAACCTTTGAGTTTTGTTTCAGTAAATTTCATGGTTAACCTCAAGCAGTAAATATTGGGATTGTGATGCTTTCTAGATTTTGACTGTAAGTTTAATAAAACCCTGGTCTGAGATAAAGTAAAAAGTTGTGAATTTGTGTTAGTTATTTTCTAGGTTGAGTTGTCTTGGGTTTAAAGGTGGATGGAAAATATTACCCAAAGTGCATTGATAAACACAAAATAAATAAGTAAACATTGCTTTTATAGCTATCAAAGGCCATCTTCTCAAAGCACCAAATAATACTCTCCAGTTAAAGTGAATCAATCTGCTCAGAACCATTTTTCTACTAAAACTGCTAGAAAAACCTATTTCTGGCAACTTTGCTAAAACTTCTGGAATATCGGCATACTCTAGGGTAACTAAGAGTTTGGGATTTTCCATAAAATAATGGGTACCAGCAACACATTCTAGGTAATTCTCTTTAGTAAGACAAACAGTACCTTGACTCGCACAAAAAGCTGTCCAATAGATTTGAACTGCTAGATTTTCCAGACCTGTTTCCCATTTAGCGATTGCACGTTGTGCCAATTGTGTTTTATACACTAAAGCTGTTGTCAGTCCTACTCCGCCAATACTTTCTTCCAAACGCTTCTCAAACAAGGCTATTCCATTACTGGTTATTTCATCTTTATCAACATCAAAGCAATACGGCTCAAAAACTTGACCGGTTTTGGCATCACTTTTAGAAAAATTTAAAATCACTAATGCTAAATCAGCAGACTTTTTTAAAACCTTAACTAAATAAGCAACTGTTTGATCAAATATTTTGTCATCATCGCTGATTGTCCACACATATTTACCAGTAGCATTCTGGATACATGATGCGATGTTTCTTACTGCACCAATATTTTCTTGGTTGCGCTTGGAGATGAAATTAGTCTTTTCAAAAACTGATTGCCATTTTTCAACCACTTTGGCAGTATGGTCGGTGGAACAATTATCGGATATCAAAATTTCGCATTCTGATTCAAATCCTTTAATTGCACCAGCCAGCCATGCTAGTTGTCTATCCAATAATTCCGCACGGTTAAATGTCGGAATTGCAATTGTTAATAATTTATTCATCAGGACAACCACAAAAATAACTACTCAGCACTTGAGTAATCTGTGAGCGAGATTACTCAAAGATTTTTCACAGCATCACTGTTTAATTCTTGATAAAAAACTGGTCTGAAACAAGCTACCACCGTATGCTCTGTCACAGACAACTACTATCCTCGAACCCAGACAGATAAATAATCAATGAAGTTTTTTTTTAAGTAAGTCCATATCAGATAAAACTTCTGAGTATTTACTTCTGAGCATTTATGTTAGAACAATGATTTCGCTAGCCGAGTCAGCAAACAGTGCATTACTGTTAGTTTCAAGAATTTGTTTGTTAATGGTGAATAATCAATAACCTTATTCATAGGCTGATGATTAACTGTCAGCATTTTTTACGACAAAAAACCTTGTTTATTATTCCCTCTCGTTCAAACAATCTTGCCACACACAGCTATTCTGAATCATAAATTTCCTGATTCAGAGCATTAAACACTGTTCCTGGGACATTACTAATACTTATTTCTTATTCCAAAAGAAATTTTCATCTATTTGTTGAGTGCGAATAAGATACTCTAACTGCTTTAAGCGTGTAAAGCCACGAAATTGAAACATGTCTTCAGTCATATCAATTTGCTGAAATAGATCGTATAACTGCTGAGCGCCAAGCTGAGCGTTCCAATCGCATTTAAAACCAGGCAGCTTAGTATTAATTTTTTCAAAGGATACTCGATAGCTACGATTATCTCCACCACTATCGCCGAAGCTTAATTCACAACCTTTAAATACACTCGCAATAACTTCAGCAATTTCCTTAACTCGATAGTTATTACTTGTATCACCAACATTAAAAATTTGATTGTGGATAATATCCCTAGGTGCTTCTAAGGTGCAAACAATAGCTTTACATATATCTAAAGCGTGAACCAAAGGACGCCATGGAGTCCCATCACTAATCATTTTTATCTCTTTGGTGGTCCATGCCAAACCAGCTAAGTTATTGAGAACAATATCAAAGCGCATTCTAGGAGAAGCACCAAAAGCAGTTGCATTACGCATAAAACTTGGGGAAAAGTTATCATCCGCCATTGGCTGGATATCTTTTTCTACCAAAGTTTTACATTCCGCATAAGCTGTTTGAGGATTTACTGGAGATTCTTCTGTGACATCACCCTCAGTTGCTACCCCGTAAACACTACATGAAGACATGTATACAAATCGACGCACCCCAGCTGATTTTGCTAATTCAGCAAGACGAATAGAACCTTTATGATTAATTTCATAGGTAATGTTTGGCGCAAGTTGTCCAGTTGGATCGTTGGACAACTCTGCCATATGGACTACTGCTTCTACACCCTGTAAATCTTCCTTGGTTATATTGCGAATATCTTTATTTAAGGTCTTGGCTGTTAGTGTAGTACCGTTATACAACCAACCAGATTTATAAAAACCGGTATCTACACCAATTACTTCATGACCTTTTTCTAATAATAAAGGAGGTAATAATGACCCTAGGTAACCCTCGGTTCCAGTGACAAGAATTTTCATAGATACCAATTCCTATTAGTTAATTTGTTCAGTTCTATTTTTGCTTTTGTCAAGCTATTTACCTGGCGATTAGACTAACTTTTAGTCGACCCATATGTCAACAAATTTTAAATGTTAATAGTATTTATTGACACAATTTTTACAATCCATGTTTCTTGATAAAAGTTTCAGAAAGTGTGTTTGCATAACACTGACTACATAAGCAATAACTGGTATCAGCAAGCCGAATAGAATGATATTTTTCTCCAGGCAATATAGTTTTACAACAAGCAATTAAGCTGTTTTTGTTGTGCCAATAAACTATCTCCCAAACTTGCTATTAATGATGTAATAGATGTATAATTAAAAATTATTTTACCCACTTATCATTTAGATGTGCCTGCGCCAATTTTTGTTTGTCAGACGCAAGCAATACTTACGAGAGAATTAACTCAATACAGGCTGTAACGAAGACTGTTCTTTAATCCTTTCTACAATGGCTTTACCTATTTCTAAAGAAGAAGTTGCAGCAGGTGAAGGCGCATTGCAAACATGAATTGAATTTTGACCTTGAACAATCAAAAAATCATCCACCAATTTCCCATCTCCCATTAATGCTTGAGCTCTAACCCCTGCATGGGTTGGAATCACATCTTGTGCTTGAACTTCAGGAATTAATTTTTGCAGGCTTTGCACAAAAGCCGCTTTACTGAAAGAGCGAATAATTTCTTTGATGCCCTCATCTGCATGTTTGGCTGCTAATTTCCAGAAGCCAGGATATGCCATTACCTCAGCAAAATCACGTAAACTAAAGTCTGATTTTTTGTAACCCTCACGTTTGAGGCTAAGAACGGCGTTGGGACCGGCATGAACACTACCATCTATCATGCGGGTAAAATGTACACCCAAGAAAGGAAAATCTGGATTTGGTACTGGGTAAATTAATCCTTTGACTAGATAACGTTTTTCTGGAGTTAACTCATAGTATTCTCCGCGGAAAGGTACTATTTTAGCTTGAGGATTGACGTGACCGAGCTTAGCGACGCGATCACTATATAAACCAGCACAGTTAACTATAAAATTCGCTTCAAATGCACCATTATTAGTTTCAAGTACTTGAGAATTACCCCGAGTTAAGATTTTTTGAACTTTGGTGTTAAGACGTAAATCTCCACCACCCTCTGCGATTATTTGGGCATATTTCAAGCAGACCTGCTTGTAATTAACAATGCCAGTTGATGCTACATATATTCCACCAACACTATTAACGTGGGGTTCAAATTCTTTAACTTCTTGTGGACTAATTCTTTTGACTTCAATACTATTTTCTACACCGCGTTGGTAAAGATTTTCCAGACGGGGTAATTCCGAACTATCTGTTGCAACAATTACTTTGCCACAAACTTCATGGTCAATATTATGCTCTTGGCAAAATTCAACCATTGAACGACAACCATCTCGACTGAATTTAGCCTTGAAACTTCCAGGTTTATAATAAATACCAGAGTGAATTACGCCACTATTATTGCCAGTTTGATGGGCAGCCCATTGATTTTCTTTCTCTAAAACTAATATACTTGCTTCTGGGTAAGTTTGGCTTAATTTCATACCGATGGATAGACCGACAATCCCACCACCAATAATTGCAAAATCGTACATTAATGTTCTACTCCCCTGCTTATTTAATATTCCCAATCCCTACTCAGATAATGAATTAATTATTTGTATCGGTTACCATATTTTCCAGGGAGCTTGATTATTATTCCACAGCCCCTCAAGATATCTTTTATCTCTTAAGGTATCCATCGGATGCCAAAATTCATAATGTTTATAGGCAGACAACTGTTCCATTTCTGCCAATTTTTCTAATGGTTCTCTTTCCCAAACGCTACTATCATCAGCAATTAAGTCGATAACTGCTGGTTCTAATACAAAATACCCACCATTAATCCACGCTCCATCACCTTCCGGTTTCTCACGAAAATTGGTAATTTTTGTTTGTTCTTGACCTAAGACAATAGCACCAAAGCGTCCTGGTGGCTGAACTGCCGTTAATGTTGCTAAAGTATTTTGTTGTTTGTGAAAATTAATTGCTTCTGTGATATTTATATTGCTTACACCATCACCGTAGGTAAAACAGAAAGTTTCATTACCAAGATGTTCTCTGACCCGCCTTAAGCGTCCGCCTGTCATCGTAGTGTCGCCAGTATTTACCAAAGTAACTCGCCAAGGTTCTGCATTACCAGAGTGAACATTCATCTGGTTGTAACGCATATCAAAAGTCACGTCTGACATATACAAGAAGTAGTTCGCAAAATACTCTTTGATGACGTAACCTTTATAACCACAGCAAATAATGAAATCATTTATGCCATGGGCTGAATAGACTTTCATTATATGCCACAAAATTGGTTTGCCACCAATTTCTACCATTGGTTTTGGTCTGACACTAGTTTCTTCGCTGAGGCGAGTACCAAGACCCCCTGCTAAAATTACTACCTTCATAAAACTACCTCTAATTTTATTTGCATGTTGAGCAGGTTAGTATAAAACTGCTTATTTTTATTACAATACAAAAATAAATATTAATTTTGTTAGTAATAAATTTAACTATATTATTATCCACAGGGATAAAGAAAAGGTAAATAAAATAGTTCAGCGTGTAAAAAATAGAAAAAGTTTACTAAAAATATAATACATATGATGTTAACACTGAAGTACTTAATTAAGCTCGAAATATATAGGTATTTTTTAAGAAAAAATGTTGAAATGTATAAAATGATTTTGTATTAATATTCTTATACAATAATTGGGTAATATAAAAAATACTTAGTTATATTTTTGCCTTGGCAACAATTGATGCTGTCATGCTAATCCCTTGCTAAGAGTCAAAATCAACTCTCATACATCATTATATTTATTTTTATTGCAAGGTACTTTGAGAAACACTAAAGTTTGTTTAACTAAGGGTTAAAGCCCTATTTATACATCAAGTAATAGAAAACTTTGTTACACGTGTATTGCTATGTTTTTCGCTTAGGACATTATATTTTGCGAAGAAGGGAATGGGGAGCAGGGAAAAGGAAATTTCCTAACCTGAAATTGTAAGTATATATCTAATTTCTAAAGAAAAACAAAATCTATTAAAAATCCACTTTCCAAAATAGGGAAGCGGAAGATGTTGAAATATTATCTAAATTTATTTTTAACTTTTGCTGATATAGCTTCTCTCTGTCGCATTCAAATCAAAAAAATATTGTTACATAAATTTTATCCCGAACACCTAAAATATTTAATATTTGAACTATGAAATAAAAATTCTAATGAATAGAAAGCACCCATGAAAATGTCATGAGAATATACGAGTGGCAGTAAGATTCTCACAAACTGTTTTGACTAGCTACTTTTACCAAGTACGTTACTATTTTGGAAGAAAGTATCGCATCTATTTTCTAGAACCACACAAATACTGCTCAGTGCTTGTTGGTAATTATCCATATCTTCCTGTTCTAAGGAAATCTTCGCAGCTTTTTGTAAATCATCAACTGCCTTCTTATGGTTTTTACCCGTTTTAGCTAAACCATATTGTGCAAGTTCATAACGAACGACGCCACGTTTTAAGTAAACTTTTGCCAAACGAGAGTTAATTTGCAAGGCTTTTGAAAAATCATTAATGGCTTGTTTATACTCAGACTCAAAACTACTACTATATTGTGCAATTTGATAGCGGAGTAAACCACGCTGATAGTATGCTTCTGCTCGTTTTGGATTAATATTTATCGCGTAATTAAAGTCATTGATTGCTTTCTTAAAATCATTTTGTGAATCCCCACTATATTTTGCCATCTGGGAACGTACTATTCCCCGTCTGATAAATGCTTCAGCATCTTTACGATTTATATTTAATGCCCGATCGTAATCTGCGATCGCTAGCTTATATTCTTCATCAGGATCGGTGCTATATTCAGCCAGCATATGATGAACATTACCCCGGTTGACATAGGCTTTAATTTCTGACGGGTTAATTTCTATTGCTTTGTTATAGTCTGCTAAAGCTGCTTGATATTCTTTGAGGTTATAATGAGCATTCCCTCGATTCACATAAGCTTTAGAATGCTCGCTTTTTTTCTCTATTGCTTTACTAAACTTTTCTACGGCTTCTTGATAATTTCGAATTTTATACAGAGCATGACCCTGCTTGTAGTAGTCATCAAAAGTATAATTGTTAGCTGCAGCTTGAGTTTGTTTTAAAACTTGTTGCGTGTAAGCACTCTGAGAAATAAATGGACGATTAGTGAGTTTTATCATCCAATCCAGATAACCTAAAAGACCAAAGCCAACCAAACAAAACATCATTGGATATAGGCGACGCTTTTTGATTGGTTGATAATAAGGAACATTTTGAGCACTTCCCCTTTGAGGAAAGTTTGTTGCCTTCCAAGGAATGGTATTCTGTGGTAACCTCTGAGGCTGATAGGAAGGTCTTTTAGACTTAATTCTAGGTTTTAGATGCTCCTTAGCCGCAATTGCTTCTGGTGATGGAAATGGATCGCGTCCTCCCAAGCGTGAAGTTCTCTCACACCAAGGACATTTATGTAAATGGTTGCTATGTATATGTTGAGGATTACTAGAACAAGTAACTAAAGCTTCTTCCGCTTCTGCAAGTGCTAATAACCAATGTTGAGCGCTAGGACGTAATTTGGGGTCGTAATGACCATCTTCAAAACAACGAACAAATAGTTGCTGTAAAGTCGGATGGAGAATTTCCCAGTTTGGTGCAATTGGGGTAGCTACATATGGGACTCTCCGTCCTTGACTGTAAGTAAAATGACCTTCAGCAATACGGACTTCATAAGCCGGAGGTTCTCCAGTACCTTGATATATACCGGAGAATGGGTGTGTTCCTTCCATTAATAACTGAAAGATTAACACTCCCAACCCAAATAAATCATGAGTTTCGCTACGTTCGTGCTGACTAAAGTTCTTATTCTGTAGTTCTGGTGGAGTAAACTCCGGTTTACCTACTTTACAGCGATAAACAGTTTTGTGGCTGGGGTCTGAAACTTGGAATGAGTCGGTATCAACCACTGTAACCAAAGCAGCATCACTCACAAGTATATTTGACTCATTAACGTCGCCAATACAATAACCACTTGCATGTAATGACGCGAATGCTGCTGCCATATTACGAGCAGTACGGAGCAGATACTGATAATTAAATAAAGGACAATGTTGTCGTCGCGTTCTGGGATTATAAAAATCGATAATTGGGCGCATTCCTCTCAGACGTGGCATCAAAAAGCCAACAATCCGATCATTCCCATGGCTTGAATATAATGCCTCGGTAGGCCAAGCAATAGAAATATGCCCCAAACTTGCCGTGGGGTTGTCTGGGGGGTGGGCAATCATTACTTCAAGCTTGTGCCCATGCTCTTCGGTTGGTTTATGATAAATTTTTGCCACCGAACTGCTATCTGTGGGTACAGCATAAACACAAGCTTCCCCACCACGTCCTAAACTGACTGTGAGATTAATCGAAATATTCTTATTGTCAGGAAGACGACGTAGTACCTGCATGATATGATTTGGTTTAAACAGAAGATAAAAAATAGATTATTCTCATAGTTCAAAAACTACCTAGTCTCTCAATGCACCTATGATTAAAGTTAAATCATCATCGGTACGCTGGGTTATTTTATCCGAGCGTAAAAATTTGACTAGTTGTTCTTGAGCGACAGACTTATCTTGAGCATTGGCGACAAACTCAAATAATGGCATAAAAAAAGGTTTATGAGGTGCACCGACAGCCATGTTCATGGCTAACATTTCCAACCCATCTGTAATCATGCCAACATTTACTATCGGTTGACGCCAGATCTTCAACTGTGCAGTTTTTAACGCAGCTGGAGAGGTCAAAAATGTGGTTTCATTTATATATTCACCGTTATCAGGGATGGTAAGCGCTAGTAAATTACCCCCTTCATCTTTTGCTACTGCTACACCATCACCCACCTGCGCCACAGCAACAAGTTCGGGCGTAGCAATCATAATAATCAAAGTAGTCGCCAAATCCATTGGCTGCTTCTCGCAAGCTACTGCTTCTTCCTCCACAGCTTTTGCTGCTGAAAGCATTGCTTCTGCCAAAACCGATCGCACTAGCGCATCATCAATCAGTGTTTCTTGAGTAATCTCCTTGTTTGAGATACTCTCGACTGCAGTTTCTACAGCAATCATTGCTCCAACTTTACCTTGGACTGCAGAACCAGCACCATCTGCCGCTGCTGCTACCAAGATATTATCTGGCAACAATTGCCAATGATGAGCATCTTGACACAACTGCTTGTTCTTTACGTGACTAGTACCACATACCGATGCAGCAACTACCCGCCAATTAAGTATTTGCTCCGAAATTTCCATAAACAGTTTTCTAACAGTTGTGGGTGCATTCGGTCGTCGCGAACTTGATGTTATACCGAGTTCCAACCAATAGGTGGTAGTGCTACTTGCTCGTCTACCTTTGATTGGGATACCGTCGACATACTAGCTGAAAGCCACACAAACATCTCTACAAAATTTAAGCCCTCTAGTTTCAAAGGTGTACGTACAGAGATTTGGTTCAAACGCGTCATGTTAGCATTTTCAACACCTACAGTGAAAAATGCCACGCGTTTATTTGCTTCATCCGCTTGCAAGCGACGCGACGCCTGCTCTACGATATCATCCATCTCACCTTGGGGTTCCCCATCTGTGATCATAAAAACCCAAGGGCGATAGTAGGCAATACCATTAGAACGATATTGAGCTTTTCGTTCTTGAATTATATCCAAGGATTTATTAATCCCTGACCCCATAGTTGTAAGTCCTTGAGCGGTAAGTATGGGTGGGTTGAATTGATCGGCAGTCACAAAGTCTTGGACGACATTTACATTACTATCAAAAGTTATGATAGCTACTTCGACCCTTCTGGACGCCAAAGAACTTTTAGTCAACTCATCTTTGAAACTGAGCAGACCTTGATTCAGAGCTTCGATAGGCATTCCCTGCATCGAACCAGATGTATCTAGTAACAAGACACAAGGACAACGTGGCTCTGGATTTTCAGCAAATTCAACTACTTCATCAAGTTTTAATGTGTCGAGCATAACTTTGTGCTGCTATATTAAACTCCAAAGCTTAATTTCCTTCAGATAAAAGTATATAATTTCAAAGCCCCAATCTGATGAAATCTTTTTGGTGCTTGTCCCTTATTAACTTACTTTTCATTAAAAAAAAATAATACTACAGGAATACCTCACACTTTAAAGAAATCTTAATGAAAATATGTTTGTATAAAAGTGAATAGTACAGATAAATTTACTTTCTCTGATAGTGTATTCACGGTAATTTATACACAAATATAGAATACAATAGCCTCACAACTTAGTTCATACATGTATTTAAAGATTCTGTGTAGAAAAGACTGATTTTGCATGAACTAATTAACTGGAATTCATATAGCCAGATTGAGTACTACAGAAATATAATTTTAAGTATTTACATTTAAAAAAAATTGAAAATTAACAAAGTTAGTAGTGGGAACGAGCCGTTAAAAAGATAATCGGATATAACTTTTATTGTGGGTGCGTTTGTGGATAGTGTGTTTATTTGTGATGTTTGGAAACGCAAAGTCCTGTTTCGTAGCTATGTATATTTTTTGGCTTTTTTTGTAGTTATAATCATAACCTTTAAGTAGATGAAAAATTTAGGTACATTTACGAAACTGCGTCCGCCGAGCTTGCTAAGACACCTAACGAATGCCTCTGAAAATGTTTGTTTGCAAGCATTCAGTCAATCAGTTACTTGGACGATTTATATCGAAAACGGGAAAATTATCTACGCAACTCATTCTGTAGAACCTTTTGATAGGTTGGAACGTCATCTGCGTCGTTTGAGTTATCAAGTTCCCACCTTAGATAATGAATTAAGAGCACAAGTTCGGCTGAAGTTCGAATCAGAGACCCACATTCCACCTTTAATTCATCCAGAATATGAAGCCATTTCTTGGTTGGTAAGCGAAAAATATCTACAACCGAAACAAGCAGCTTTAATCATTCAAGAACTTGTTAAAGAAGTTATAGAGTCATTTCTTTTAATCAAAGAAGGTAAATATGAACTGACTCTTTTTGATGGTATAGTTCCAGTTTTAAGTAAGCTGAGTATAGATAAGTTGCTTGTCTATTCACACGAGAGATTACAGCATTGGCGGTCCTTTGCTCCCCAAATTACATCTCCCTTTCAACGCCCCTATTTATTTATGAAGGCTGATGGCAATCATGGAAATTTACCAGGAATTCAACAGAAATTAGCTAACTGGATGAAAGGGTTTAGCTTGCGACATCTTGCAGTAATTATGAACCAAGATGAAGTACAGTTAACCCACAGTTTGTATCCCTACATTCTTAATGGTTCAATTTTATTACACGAACCAGATCCTCCTTTTGATAATTTACCAAAAACTTTTGATGAAAGATTAAAAGCACAAATTTATCATCATCAATTGAATAAGTATCAAGTTGTCAATATAAAGGAATTACAAAATAAAGTAACTCCCATTAATAATGTAATTTTACCTATTACTAATTTAGTTACCAATGAAGAAGAAGTTCAACCTTCTCCTTCAAAAGAAGAAAATATTAAATATTCTACTACAGTAACTAAACCAAGCAATAGTTCTCGAAAAGGCAAGCACGCAAAAAATACTGGTAAAAAGAATTATACTATCGTTTCGGTAGATGACAGTCCCACATTTCTCAAAGAAATTAGTCGTTTCTTGGAAGATGAAAATTTCTCTGTGATTACGATTAATGACCCAGTTAAAGCTGTGATGTTGATCATTCGCTACAAACCAGACTTGATTCTTTTAGATTTGCACATGGAAGGAATTGATGGGTATGAACTATGCCGAATTATTCGTAATAATTCCATGTTTAAGAAAACTCCCATTATTATGGTTACTGGTAGTAAGGGAATTGTTGACAAAGTCAAAGCAAGACTTGTAGGTGCATCTGGATATCTAACCAAGCCCTTCACTCGAGCCGATTTATTAAAAATGGTATTCATGCATTTGACTTGATGATTTTTGGGCTTGATTATTTCATGATTAATGCTTAATTTTAATGATAAGTTGAGAAATATATATTACTAAAGATGAATACTAATAAGTATTTATTCTTGGGTGAACATGTAAGTTCATCAACATTATTGATGTCCAAAAATTATCCATTTTAATGATTTGTTGGGGGTACTTGTATGGCTACAGTTTTAGTTGTCGATGATACTCCATCGCAGTTGGAGTTGATGAATGTTTATTTACAAGATGGTGGTTATCATGTTATTACTGCTAGCGATGCAAAAGATGCATTGTTCAAAGCAGAAAATTATCAACCGGATATTATCCTAACTGATGTTGTAATGCCCGGAATGAGCGGCTTTGAATTTTGTCGCCAATTAAAAAGAAACCCAGTCACCCAAAATTTACCAATCGTCATTTGCAGTTCCAAAAACAAACAAATAGATAAAATTTGGGGAATGAGACAGGGCGCAGATATCTACTTAACTAAACCCTTCAGCAAACAAGAATTAATTCAGGCATTAAAATCGGTTTTAGATTCTCCAATGCCAATAGTTAGTCATACGCGAACAACTGTCTCCTAAAAATAGCAAGGAACAAATGACCAGTGACAAATAACCAATGAGTAGTGAATTCTGCATACAATTAGAGGAATCATTAAAATTTTTAGAACGAGCCAGCAAATTTTATGCGTATTTCTCTCAATTGGCTGCGGGAACTGGTAGAGTTAAAGCTTGACCCAGAAGAATTAGCTGAAACTCTGACAATGGCAGGGTTTGAAGTCGAAGATATTGAAGATCGTCGGACTTGGGCTGATGGTGTAGTAGTAGGAAAAGTTATAGAACGAGAACCCCATCCAAACGCAGACAAGTTGAGTGTTTGTCAAGTTGATGTTGGTGTTGGTGAAAGTTTAAATATTGTTTGCGGTGCTCCCAACGTATGCTCAGATATATACGTACCAGTTGCAACTGTGGGTTGTTACTTACCCAATATAGATTTAAAAATTAAACCTGCTAAATTACGCGGGGTTAAGTCTTACGGGATGATTTGTTCCTTGAAGGAACTTGGTTTACCTGCAGATATAGACGGAATTCATATTTTTACTGGGGAAGATTTGCAATTAGGTAGTGATGTTCGTCCCCTCTTGGGTTTAGATGATGTTGTCTTGGATGTAACTACTACAGCAAATCGAGCTGATGCTTTAAGTATGGTTGGTGTGGCTAGGGAAGTTGCTGCATTGACTGGCGGAAAACTCAGTTTACCCCTACCTGGAAAAGTTGCTTTTTCTCAAGATATAAGCACTTTGGACGTTAATGTTGAGGATAAAAAAGCTTGTCCGGCATATTTTGGTACGATCATTGAAAATGTCAAAATATCATCATCTCCTGATTGGTTGCAACAGTGCTTGCGTTCAGCTGGAGTGCGACCGATTAATAATGTCGTGGATATCACTAATTATGTAATGTTGGAATGGGGACAGCCGTTACATGCTTTCGACCGAGAACGCTTGCAGGTTGTAGCTGGTGGAAAGCAAAATATTACTATTGGCGTACGTTTTGCTAATGCAGGGGAAGAAATCAAAACTTTAGATGGTCAAACGCGTAAACTTTCTACCCAAAACTTATTAATTACTGCCGGCGATCAACCTGTTGTGATCGCGGGTGTTATGGGTGGAGAGGAAACAGAAGTTCATGAAGGTACGCAAAATTTAGTTTTAGAAGCTGCATTATTTGATAATGTTCCGATTCGTCGTTCCTCCCGCAGTGTTGGTTTGCGCAGCGAGTCTTCTGGTCGTTACGAACGGGGAGTAAATCGTGCAGAATTGGAAATCGCTTGCAATCGAGCTTTATTGTTATTGCAAGAGTTAACTGGTGGAAATATTGTTTACCAAGCTGTTTCTGACAGTCGCCCAGATCCTTCTAGTTGGTCTCGTTCCATTGAATTACGTTTGGAACGGGTAAATCAAATTTTAGGACCAACCAACTCCCAAGAGGAAAATACAGAAGTAACTAGCGAAGATGTAGAAAGAATTCTTACCACATTGGGTTGCAAATTAACTTTAGAAGATGAAGGACGATGGATGGTTTCCGTTCCTTCCTATCGTTATCGAGATTTGGAGCGAGAAATCGATTTAATTGAAGAGATTGCTCGTCTATATGGTTACGATAACTTCTGCGATACCCTACCAGAGGAATCAGAAGCTGGTTATTTACCATTAGACCAAGAATTAAAACGCTGCTTGCGCGCAGCATTCCGTGCTGAAGGATTGACGGAATTAATGCACTATTCTTTGGTCAAGCCAGGGGAATCAAGACAAATAGTACTAGCCAATCCCCTGCTTTCAGAATATTCGGCATTGCGAACCGATTTAATTTTTGGGTTAGTTAATGCTTATAAGTACAATCTAGAACAAGGAAACGGCGATCTCAACGGTTTTGAAATTGGGAGCTTGTTCTACGAAACAGAAGATGGCTTAAAAGAAGAAGAAGCAATCGCTGGAATAATGGGTGGCGATACTACTTCCAGTAGATGGACTAGAAGCGATCGCAGAGAACCCATGACTTGGTACGAAGCTAAAGGAGTTTTAGAAAGCGTCTTTGACAAAATGGGTTTGCAGGTTGAATATCAACCTGATTGTAGCGATGGTCGTTTTCATCCAGGTCGTACAGCTTCCCTGTGGTTGGGTGGTAACAAGCTGGGTATTTTTGGACAACTGCATCCCCAATTTAGACAAGAACGCAGCTTACCAGATGAGATCTATGTTTTTCAGATGGATCTGGAAGTACTCTTGGATGCTCTTGACTCCGATGAAATTCTGATTCCACAATTCCAAAATTATTCCAATTATCCCACTTCCGATCGCGATTTAGCTTTCTATGCACCTGTGAATATCAGAGTTGCTGAAATCGAAAAAGCAGTTACTAAAGCAGGTAAAGGTTTACTTAGTTCCGTAGAATTATTTGACGAATATCGTGGGGAAAATGTCCCCACAGGACAACGCAGTCTAGCATTTCGCTTGATTTATCGCGCAGAGAATCGAACTTTAACTGATACAGAAGTTGAACCAGTACATCAAAAAGTTCGCGATACTTTAGTTGAGAAGTTTGGTGTCGAACTGAGAAGTTAACAGTTATCAGTTATCAGTTATCAGTTATAAGCTTTTGTCGCACCTTTTTCGACTGAAATTTATTTACACCTCGTCTAGGGAACCATTACTAGCTTATAGTTCCAGAAGAAGTAGAGTTTTTTGGATAACAACCAACGATAGCTGATAATTGATAACTGATAACTGATAACTGATAACTGAAAAAAGCCATGGCTAAATACATCATGTGGGGAAGCTACTGCGAAAATGTTCTGGAAAAACGTGCTCCCTATCGTCAAGCACATTTAGATGGACTTGCAAAACAAAAAGCAGAAGGAGTATTAATTACCCTTGGTCCCACAAAGGATACGACTCAAGTTTTTGGAATTTATGAAGCCGAAAATGAAGGGACTGTGCGTCAATTAGTGGAAAACGATCCGTATTGGAAAAACGGTATTTGGACTGAGTACACTGTCAAAGAATGGATTCAGGCTTTTTGAAGCATTACTGGCTGTATCCTCCGGATGTTCGCTCTATCTTCAGGACACAGCTTGAAAATTACAATGGATATTTTCAAAGGGCACATTAAAAGGGTACCTTCAAATTTTACCAAGAAATTTTGCCAAGATTAAATAACAATAAGCCCACAGCAAAACCCTGCATTTTAACTGTTGATCACAAGTCAAATGCAGGGTATAAACCCATATTCCTTGCAAATCCTTAATAAATATCTACGAATTGAGTATTGTTCAGATTTCAATATGAGTGGAAGGTATTTGATTGCCAAGTGGATAGATTCTCTAATCTTTTAATGCCTTTTTAAAATTCTTCCGATAAGATTTATTTGCCACAAATAAAATAGGCCAAAGCAATGATAAAAAAAGGCGATTTGTCTCAGGAGAAAAATTTGTATTTCTAAATCCTTTCCAGAATTTTCTCGCACCAACAAAATAACCAATGATTAATAATATAGCAATAATTTGGCTCATAAAATCAACTCCCTGAATAGTTAAATCTTTTAATACCGAATTGACTTAACTGTATTGAACATTTAAGAAAAAAGCCAGGCAAATAACATTTTCTCAGTATTTGGGATATTTATTGGCAAAATGAAAGGATATTTTATAGTTTTACTTTTACTTTCAGTGATGTGCTGGTCATAGTGATATTTACTAAGACAGTGAAATATATGGGAAAGCATGAAACAGAGACAATTAGTTAATTATTCGCCAAAAAATATTTAGTCCTTGAATCCTGTTCTTTTAACCTATTGATCGGAAAATTTATTCCAAAATAATATCAAATTTCCAGCTAAGGCTCGGTACATTATTCATCAATATCTCGATTCCTGATTATTTTTTTCACACTCTTGATTCATTAATCGTATCCGAAACTATTCTGAAAAAGAAACTTAAATCTCAAAGATTTATAAGCCACGATTGCTTTATCGAGTTGGTTTTTTATCAAGAAACAAGTTACGGTAGCGGACATGTCCAGCAAATTTTTTGAGTAATGAATGTTGTTTAAGTGTTTCAAATAACCTCATTCATAGGACACTAAATATATAGGGATACAAATATCCTATAGTTCAAATGGCATCGAATGGTGCAAACTGTTACATGGAGGATTTATGCGTGCAGTACTGATGGCAGGCGGTTCTGGAACACGACTGCGTCCATTAACTTGCGATCTGCCCAAACCTATGGTGCCCATTCTCAACCGACCAATCGCCGAACATATCATCAATCTTCTCAAAAGGCACAATATTACAGAAATTGTTGCAACATTACATTATCTGCCCGACTCGATGAGAGATTATTTTCAAGATGGCAGTGATTTCGGCGTACAAATTACCTATGCGGTAGAGGAAGACCAACCTTTGGGTACGGCAGGGTGCGTCAAAAATATTGCCGAGCTTCTCGACGATACTTTTTTGGTTATTAGTGGCGACAGTATCACAGATTTTGACCTCCAAGCAGCAATTGATTTTCATCGGTCGAAAAAGTCAAAAGCTACATTGATTTTGACCCGTGTTCCTAACCCAATCGAGTTTGGAGTGGTTATTACTGACGAAGAAGGTCGGATTAATCGCTTTTTAGAAAAACCTTCTACTAGTGAAATTTTCTCTGACACTGTCAATACAGGAACATATATCCTTGAACCAGAGGTTTTAGAATATTTACCTGTTAACCAAGAATGTGATTTCTCCAAAGAATTATTTCCCTTACTGCTGGAGAAAGGAGAGCCAATGTATGGCTACGTTGCCCAAGGGTATTGGTGTGATGTCGGTCATTTGGAAGCATATCGTGAGGCACAATACGATATCTTAGCGGGTAAAGTAGAAGCTGATTTTGCCTATAAAAAAGATGAATCTTCTGACTTATGGATCGGTCAGAATACTTTTATCGATCCTAGTGCTGAAATAGAAGCGCCAGCAATCATTGGCGATAATTGTCGAATTGGTGCCAGAGTTCACATCGAAGCGGGAACGGTAATTGGCGATAATGTAACCATTGGTGCCGATGCCAATCTCAAACGCCCGGTTGTTTGGAATGGGGCAATTATTGGTGAAGAAGCTCAGTTGTCAGCTTGTGTAATTTCCCGTGGTACCCGTGTAGACAGACGCGCTCGCGTTCTTGAAGGTGCAGTTGTCGGTTCCCTGTCAACCGTAGGAGAAGAAGCGCAAATCAGTCCTTCTGTAAGGGTATGGCCCAGTAAGAAAATTGAATCTGGAGCAATTCTAAATATCAATTTAATTTGGGGTAATACGGCCCAAAGAAATCTGTTTGGACAACGAGGGGTGCAAGGTTTAGCCAATATTGATATTACTCCCGAATTTGCAGTTAAATTGGGAGCCGCTTTTGGTTCTACTTTAAAACCTGGTTCTCAGGTAACAGTTTCCCGTGACCAACGTAATATTTCACGAATGGTAACGCGATCTTTAATCGCTGGCTTGATGTCAGTAGGTGTAAATATTCAAAACCTAGATGCTGCGGCTATACCGATCGCCAGAACCGTCATACCAATGATAGATGTTGCTGGTGGTATTCACGTTCGCGTTCATCCCCATCGCCCCGACTATATTCTGATTGAGTTTATGGATGCAAAGGGAATTAATATTCCCAAATCCAAAGAAAAGAAAATTGAAGGAGCTTACTTCAAAGAGGATATGCGGCGATCGCAAATTCATGAGATAGGTAATGTGTCCTATCCCAGCCAAGTTATAGATCGCTACTGTAACGCCTTTGAAAATCTGTTGCATGTTGATACCCTTCGCAATAGTCGGTCGAAGGTGGTTATTGATTATGTATACGCAGTATCTGGTGCTGTTCTGCCACAAATGCTAAATAAGTTTGGTGCAGATGCAGTTGTACTAAATGCTAGTTTAAATACAACTGCTATCTCAGGCGATGAGCGGGAAGCACTACTAACTCAGTTGGGTCACGTAGTGGAAGCACTAAAAGCAAATTTTGGCGTTCAGGTATCTGCCAATGGGGAGCAGCTGATTCTAGTAGATGAGTCAGGTATGCCGATTCGTGGTGAAATGCTGACAGCATTAATGGTTGACATGGTGTTTACAGCTAATCCTCGAGGAAGCGTGGTTGTACCAGTTCATGCCTCCTCTGCTGTGGAACAAATAGCCCGTCGCCATGATGGTAAAGTCATTCGCACCAAGGCAAACCCCACAGCTTTGATGGAAGCAACACAGAAAAATCCCAATGTAGTTTTAGGTGGTAGCGGTGATACAGGCTTCATTTTTCCTGACTTACATCCGGGATTTGATGCTATGTATTGCATTGCCAAGTTGGTTGAAATGCTGACAATTCAAGAAAGATCTTTAGTATCAGTACGAGCAGAGTTACCTCGCTTGATGCACAAAAACTACACCATTCGTTGTCCCTGGACTGCTAAAGGAGCATTAATGCGTTATTTAGTAGAAACTCATCCAGCCCAAAACCTTGAATTGATTGATGGAGTGAAGATTTGTCAACCCTACGAAGATAATTGGGTATTAGTTCTACCGGATGCTAGCGAGCCAATAGTACATTTGTATGTAAATGGCAATGATCGCGAATGGGCAGATGAAGCTCTAAGAGAATATCGCGCCCGCGTACAGGAATTTGTTGAGAAAGAAGAAGAACAAGTAACCACCGAAGTTTAGAAACTAAACCTAGTTGGAAAACCAAGTGTAGTGCCTTGTTGCAATAATTACTATTGCCAATAATTTTAGGGACGTAGGATCCTACGTCCCTATGAAAAGTGAGGTTGGGAAAATAGTGATACGAGCAAGTCATTAGCGTCTAGCGTTAGAAGCGTCTGCGATGTTAGCGACAGCGTGACGTTAGTCACACGGCTTTGCCTTAAAACAAAAACTTAGTCCCTAAAATAAAATAATAGGATCAAGATTTATTAATTTCACTATATTTGGTATAAATTTTGAATTTGGTATATACCTGCTTGCAAATAAGCGGTAATTAACTATGTTTGGTCAGTCAAATAAAATAAATATCAAAAATCTTTGCCCGCGAAACTAGCAAGGGTTTATTGATTTATTTTCTGATTATTTTACTAGAACTATAGCTTTGCCTGAAAGTCTTACATTGCAAAGATTTTATTTTTTCTTTAGAGAGTGATAAAAGAAAACTGATACATCCTGATGGCAGGCACGCTATTAATTAAAATGTATTGGTATATAATTCGGCTAAGATACTCTTCATTCGTTTGACTCAAAAGCTCGTTTAATTGACGAACTTTTTAGTAACATATCCAGCTTCAGAGTGTTATTTTAGGTCGTTTAAATGACGACTTACTGTAACTAAAAATGAGGGTAAAAACCCCATTTTCACTAAAGGAATATGTTCCTAGTATATGATTCTAAAACTCTATTGGGGTAAGAGTTACAGTTTAATTGCAAATTGTGTGTTTTCAAAATGCCTTGGCTAGGAGTTTTAAATGTTTTGTTTGTATCGTCAGTTAAGTCAGCTTATGTCGTTCTCAAATCTGATAGGTTCGGGTTTCCATTCTAGCTTATGTTACTTGCCCTAGTGAGAACGTTCTTGCTGGTACAAATTATCAAACAATTAACTAACTGACGCTTAAGAAACACTTCTCATTCCTCTTGGTCAGCATTATCACCTTAGGATACCCATTAACAGTAACTAGGTGGCTGTAGCGAATGCAACTCAAGTTGTTCTCGGTTTGACCGCTTTTTTCTCATTCCTAGAATGGATGGTTTCCTAACTCCTGTGAGGTTTTATGACAAAATCAAATGAATACTATAAGGCATTAATTAAGGGTATTAAAAAGCATTCCGATGGATGTAAGGCAAGGATAGCTCGAATGGGAATGAGCGACTCCTTAAGAAGAAAAGTTGAAAAAGCTAGGGAAAAAAGAACCCTGATTATTAATAGGGATTTGTCAAGACCAAAAACGAATATTGATATTTCTTGGCAGTTATGGGAGGAAGGTTTTGATTCAGCTTACCAAGAATATCTTGTAGCTATGGAAAATATTATGGGAGAACCAGCAAGTAAGATTCACCAGGATATTTTAAGCTTTGGGGGGCTGGATTTAGAGCAAGAGTTTAAGGTCAAAGCAAGAAAATATTCGAGTTTAGGATTGAACGCTTTAGTTGGAATTCCTGCTGTTATAGCTGTTTTATTTGGTGTTGCTACTATCACCGATGTAAAGTTAGATAATCCAGAACTTACTACTCTCGAACTGGGTGGTAGGAATCTCAAACGCAAAGACCTCAAGCATATAGAACTCAGACATACTGAACTTCGAAGAACCGATCTCAGTGGTGTGGATCTCAGTGGTGTTGACCTTAGCGGAGTTGACTTGAGTGGAGCGAAGCTAATGCACACTGATTTGAGCGGGGCTAAGCTTATAGCTACGGATCTCAGTGGTGTAGACCTCAGAAATGCAAATCTTAGTGGTGTGGATCTTAGAAGTGCAGATCTTAGTGGAGCCAAACTTTTGAACGCAGACCTTAGCGACACCACATTGTGGGACAAAACATTAGGAGAAGCAATTAATTTAACTCCGGAACAAATTAAACAAGCGAAAAACTGGGAAAAAGCTGTGTACAGTCCTCAGTTTCGTAAAAAGCTGAATTTACCAGAAAAGCGACTAACTAAAAAATATAATCCATAAACTAAACCGATTGTATCTACTGTGTTGGTGGATCGCATAAAAATCAACCTGCCAAAATCCTGCATTTCCTTCCAAGGAAACTCCAGTTTTTATGTTATTGGATCTGACAGAAAACAAAGCAAGAATGGCTTAGAGATAAGCTTTTTTGCTCGATGCATCCTAGCAAAAACCCATGACTAGTCTGCGGAGTGGTTACACCGTATTTAGTTGTGGGTTTGATGCATCAGATTCAAGTAATGACTTGTATTCATAGCATTAAAACTGGAGTTTATCGTATAAGTTGTATGGATTTAGATATGTTAATTTTCTGGTAAGAGAGCAGAGAGAAGGGAAAAATTTTTCCCAAAAAATTCTTCAATATATCTGAAAATGAGCAAAATATTAGCTTTCAAATGGCAAAGATAGGGAACGGCTTCGAGGGAAAATTGCTAATTTAGTTTCAGGATCGAAAAAATGAATTTTTTCAGGATTTATTGATAACCAAACTTCTTCACCAAGTTGAAGTATGCGCTCTGGAGAGATTCGCGCTTGTAGCAAATTATTTCTTCTGGAAAAGTCAGGTTCTGGAGAGTCTGAAAGTAAAAGTTTAAAAGAAATGTAAGCATCATTTCCCAGATTTTCCACCAATTCGACTTGTGCGGGCAAATTTTTGGTTGCAGGTACCCCAATACTCCAATTTTCTGGACGAATACCCAAAATTAAGCTACATCCATCATATTTTTGTAAAGCATTTTCCCATGTCGCCGGTAAAGTCATACGAAAATCACCATGAGTGATTAATAACGGTGCGCGAAAAATTACAGGGATAAAGTTCATCGGTGGCGATCCAATAAACTCTGCTACAAACAAATTTGCTGGACGGTTGTAAATTTCCAGTGGAGGGGCTACTTGCTGAATTTGTCCGCGATCTAAAATTGCAATGCGATCGCCCATTGTCATTGCTTCGGTGCGATCATGGGTCACATAAATTGTTGTAATTCCTAATTGACGTTGTAGTTTAACTATTTGGGCGCGGGTTTCTGCTCGCAATCTTGCATCCAAATTAGAAAGTGGTTCGTCCATCAAAAATACTTTAGGGTTGCGCGCGATCGCTCTACCTAATGCAACTCTTTGCTTTTGTCCTCCAGATAGTTCTTTGGGGAATTGATGTAATAATTCTTTTATTTGTAGCAATTCGGCTACTTCATAAACTTTTTTTATAATGAATTTTTCTTGACGAGAATTATGAGAATTATGATGTAATTCTTCGGGCATTTTTTTTGCCCCACCTGACAGTAAATTTTGCCAAAAATTTGTTGAGGGTTGGAGTTTCTCTGGTTGTTCCTTGAGTCTGAGACCAAAAGCTATATTATCAAAGACCGTCATATGGGGATAAAGAGCGTAGTCTTGAAAGACCATTGCAATATCTCTTTCTCTTGCAGAGAGATTATTTACTAAATCCTTCCCTACCCAAATATTACCGCTTGCGATCGGTTCCAACCCAGCAATCAGACGTAGAAGTGTACTTTTACCACATCCAGAAGAACCAAGTAACACCATAAATTCGCCATCAGCTACTGACAAATTAATTCGCCGCAATACACTAACATTTTCGTTACGATTGCCATTTGAATAATCTCTATTATATTTTGTTAGATCTTTCGAGCCTGATGGAGAAATACTAGCTTCCCTTTTACGTCGGGGGAAACTTTTGTAAATATTTTCTAAAATAACTTGCGCCACAAGAATTTAAGATAATTTTTAGCTTTCGAACATTAGTTAATTATGACTAAAAACAGTTAATAGTATGTATCGATGGCAAACAATAACCAATAACCGCTCATAAATTAATTTTACTGACTAAAATATTTTACCTATAGATACATTTTTTACTGAAAAGATGATTTCATTTTAGATGTCAAGATACTACGATTACCATTGAGACCCTTTAAAGATAGAGTTTAGAGGATACGAATACCATAATATAGTAGGAGTCTGCAAGCCGTATAATTTATTTTTAGTCAAATATTTTATTGGTAAGCAATTTAATTTAAATTATAAAGTTATGGGCTGTTGTAGCTTTGCTCGCGGTGCGTTATGGCTAAAGCAATATCCTGTAATCTGCTATTAATTCATATCTTCAAGACTTACGCAATTGTCACGCACCCTAGACGAAAAATGTGCAGGTTGCGTGAGTCCTAATTTTTATTCTTGTAAGCGGAGCATTTAAGATTAAATAGTACTAAGGTACTACATGGATTGGAATGATTTTAAGGATTGATGTTAAAAAAAATCACAAAAGGAAAGAACAAAAAAGGAATCATATAATGTTTCTTCGTACAATAATATCCGCTTTTGTTAGGTTAAGAGGACTAGGAAGATTATTAATCTTCCACACTTAACCCTCTCTTGAGAGTAAATGAGTGGCTCAAAGGAACTAGTACAAATCGATTTGAAAACAGGGCTAATGTCATGAATAGTTGTATTTTAATGGCGGAAATTATTCAACCACCACAACTACGCTACACCTCCGATAACTTGGAAGTCATGGAGATGATGGTGCAGTTCGCATCTGTGCGAGAAGGAGAAAGTCCATCTAATTTAAAAGTGGTTGCTTGGCGTAATACAGCCAAAGAAATCCAACAAAATTATCATCAAGGCGATCGAGTGATCTTGGAAGGACGTTTGGGAATGAGTACAATTCAACGTCCCGAAGGTTTTAAGGAAAAACGGGCTGAACTGACAGTGCAACGTATTTATCCCTTAACATCCGGTGCAAATATTAGTACAGCAACAGGAATGGAAAATATGTCGCCAACTGCTGCAAATCCTAGTTTTGCAGCACAATCAGCTGGAACATCTTTTGAAACCAAATCTCCCGAACCAACATTTAATAGTCCCGTACCAGCTGCAACACCAAGTCCTGGAAATAATGAATTTGGGAACGTTCCCCAACCAAATTTTGAACCTGCAGCTTCTCCTACTCCAAATTACGAACCAAGTACTTATCCTGCAATGACAGAACCAGACGTTGATGATATTCCGTTTATGCGTCCCATTCATTCTCGAAGCAGTTGGGGACATTCCTTAACAGACTTCTTCGAGGAGGAAGTAAATTCTGCTTGGGAAGGAGTAAAGCAGTTTAAACCTTAAAAACTATTTTTAATTACTGTAAACGCGACCAAAACCGATAATTTTTGTTTAAGTCTCCTATTTTTTTTCAGGGGATAGGGCTTCTAAACTGATTAGGAAACATATCTAAGCAAGAGAAGCCTTATCTCGTATGATTTCAGAGGTTAATAATTCCTTTTTAAGTTGGATAACTGGGGAATTTTTGTGATGTGATGCATTTCAAAATTATCTCTGACTGTCGTTATTATCTCTGACTGTCGTTCAAACAAAAAAAGAATATACTTTTTTGTAGCGAGGATAACTATTTAGGGGAATTGAATATGGTTAAAGCTAGTCCTGTTAATATGCAAGGTAGTTTACCTCAAATCGGTCGAGATCGTTATTTTTGGTATCAAGAAGGTAAAAATCTGGAGCGAAAAGGGTTTTATGAAGAAGCGGTAATTTGCTACGACCGAGCAGTGGCTAATGGTGTTGATGAGTATTGGTTATGGTACGACCGAGGTAGTGCTTTACGGGAATTAGGATATTATCACGAAGCAATTACTAGTTTTCAGAAAGCCTTAAAGTTACGTCCCTATGATTATTGGAGTCGATACAATCAAGGCTGCATATTCTTAGAAGATTTAGACGAATTTGAAAAAGCAATTTCAGCATTTGAGAATGCCCTCACTATCCGCAAAAATGACTATTGGGCGTGTTTTCGCCTTGGGGATGCTTTAAGACATTTGGGTAAATACGAACAAGCGATCGCCAGTTACGATCAAGCTTTATCTAGCTACGGTAATGATTATTGGGGATGGTTTCGACGTGGTGATGCTTTAAGAAAATTGGGTCGATATGATGAAGCAATACTCAGTTACGATCGCGCTTTAGAAATTCGTCCGGATGATTTTTGGAGTCATTATAAGCAGGGAGATACCTTTAGATTTCTCCAACGTTATCAAGATGCGATCGCAAGTTACCAAAAAGCAGTAAAACTGAATCCAGAAGATGAATATGCTTGGTACAATTGTGCTTGTTGTGCAGCGTTGCAAGGTAAAAAATATTTAGCACTTGATTATTTAGAACGAACTCTTCACATAAGTCCTGGACAGTTTCTGAGTTTTGCTCAAACAGATTCAGATTTTGACGCTATTAAAACAAGTAAAGAATTTCAAGAACTAATCACAAGTATAAGCTTGTAAACAAATTAAATTTATGATCATATTTTGCTTTTTGTTTTACATTGTCTTCCTTTAGGAGTCGCGTCCGGGTAAAAAGTAATTATTGCTTGTTCTCTTCTAACAAATACCGCTGGAAAAGTTTTTCCCGTATCGCGATCGCGAACCTGGTAAATACATGCACCTTCAGAATTTTCCTGAAGTTTATGAATTTGGGTGACGTCCAAAAGAATTTCTAAGGCGTTACTCAAATAACCGTAACCTTTAATTACATCTGTGACGGTACGACCCTTTTGCTTAATTACTACACCCATGGTGTAAATGATACCTGGGACAACTTCCTGTCTTCGAGTATTGTTTGGTAATCTTCCACCGATTTCTTGTTGTTGCAGCTGCAAATATCTACCGTAAAAATGCAAGCCACCAATATCATTTTGGTTATAAATTTCACCACAAAATATATGTTCAAAACCTTTACGTTTAAACCAAATATCGGTTAGATCATTGATAAACTCCGATCTACTGCGGCGACCTGGACGTAACTCACCCGCTGTTATTTGTTGGAGTTTTTCTACTACATCTGGATACTGAGATAAAAGTTGTTTAAATCGTTTGGGTTTGACTCGTGTTCCAATTGCCCCACAGGTTTTGAGTATTGCTAGATCGAAGGAATTTAGCTTGGGTGCAGGAGGGGAAATATCTAAATTTTTTCCTGGAGGAAAACCCACGGGAACTGGGTTATTGACATTATCGAAAAATGGTAAAAGTTTTGTGTTCTGCGATTGTGCTTTGACTGGGTTACTTAAACCAAGAGGTAAAAGGAAGAGCAAAATAGTTAATAACTTGAGCATATGTTTTTGCAGTAATTTTATAAGTAGGGCTTGCTGAATTAAATTAAAAACTATAGCAGGCAAGGATTTTAAGCTTTTTTATCCCAAATAGATGCAAGGAAATAACGTTTAGAGTTTCAAAAACCTTGCACTTTAGTCCCCGATATCCCTGGGTAAATTAGAAACAAGCGGGATGAAACTAATATTTTGCAAGCTTTGTGGCTTCTAGAGTCGCGAAAGTCTACTTTTTCAGCAAGCCCTAAGTATAATTTTGTACCTGCAACTAGTAACCGCCAAAAAAGGACAATCTTGGTTTACCAAGACAACTGAAATCAGTACCAACTGTAGTTGATTAATAAGCTGGCTTCCCAGGTTAAAAATAAGTGGGAGACAAACGAAATATTTTCAAATTAGCTGGGTAACCTAAAAGCAAAATAAATTTAAATTAAAAATAAAACATAAAAAATGAATATAAAACCCAGTATTTTCCTGTTAATGCTAGCTTTTTTATTATTTACTGCTCTCGGCGATTCAGTTTTACCAGAACCCTTAAAAACTGCTAGCTACAATACTCGTACAACTATAAACAAATTTACTATTGGTTTATTCCCTGCTTGGCAACCGAAACAAAAACCCCACGAACGTACCAGGAAAGCTTTGGAGAAATTAGAAAAAGATACAAGCACAAACTAAAAAAATATCCAAAGGTAGGAGCGATATAATACTCCTACCAGAATCGAATTAATTGGATAATTTAGTTCTTGATCGATATTCTCGAATTAGATGTGGAAGTAAAATTCTACACTTTTTTCAACCAGCTAAACATCGCCCGCAAATCTTTACCTACCTCTTCAACTGGGTGCTCTGCTTCCTGACGACGCATAGAGGTAAATCCAGGTTTACCAGATTGGTTTTCCAACACAAATTCCCGTGCAAATTGACCGGATTGAATTTCTGAGAGAATTTTCCGCATTTCGGCTTTGGTTTGGTCATTCACAATGCGAGGTCCGCGAGTATAATCCCCATATTCAGCCGTATTGGAGATACTATCACGCATTTGCGCCAATCCACCTTCAACGACCAAATCAACAATTAGTTTTACTTCATGCAAACATTCGAAGTAAGCTAATTCTGGCTGATAGCCTGCTTCTACTAAAGTTTCAAATCCGGCTTTAATTAAAGCACTCAAACCACCGCAAAGAACAGCCTGTTCGCCAAATAAATCTGTTTCGGTTTCTTCACGGAAACTAGTTTCTAAGATACCTGCGCGAGTACCACCAATACCCTTCGCATAAGCCATCGCGCGATCGCGTGCTTGTCCACTAGCATCCTGATACACCGCAAATAAACATGGAACTCCCTGTCCTTGCTCGTAAGTTCTGCGAACTAAGTGACCGGGACCCTTAGGTGCGACCATCACCACATCAACATTATCCGGTGGAACCACCTGACCAAAATGGATATTAAAACCGTGAGCAAAAGCGATGATATTTCCTTCTTTTAAATGGGGTGCAATTTCCTGTTGGTAAACAGTTTTTTGTACCTCATCAGGCAAAAGAATCATAATAAAATCAGCAGCAGCTGCAGCATCTGCCACATTTTTGACCGTTAAACCTGCAGATTCTGCTTTTTTCGCCGACTTACTCCCAGGATAAAGCCCCACAATGACATTCATGCCACTATCTTTGAGATTGAGAGCATGAGCGTGACCTTGAGAGCCAAAACCAATTATGGCAATAGTTTTTTCAGCTAAAAGGTCTAAATTTCCATCTTCATCGTAATACATCCGAGCCATAGAAGCTTCTCCTGTCAGCAAGCATCCTGATATCATTGCAAGGGTATGATTTTACCGCAAAATCAGGCTTTAACTGATAATTGTAAAAACTCTATAGCTTAAAATTCGCTGCAATCCAACCAAGAGATATTCCCAACCCACTACTTCCAGTAAGAGCTATCATTGCACCGAAAAAACTATCAAAAGTTTGGCGTAGCTTTCTTCCTGCTTTGTTAACAGTAATCATAAAATTGCAGTACCACACTAAGTCAAAGACCACTTCCCAACCAATTGAAATCCATAGGAATATTGCTAATGTGACTATTAGCGCAGGAACGAGGATCCCTCTCGTTCGTGCTACAAAATATGCTACAAAGGTAAAGAAAACAAGGTTTATACAAAAAAGTGCGATCGTAAAAGATGTGACTCCTGAAAATTGAACATCAGAGAACTTAACGAAAAAACAAAGAGTTACAGCCAAAAGTAGACGGGGAAGGATAAGAGAAGTTATCAGTGCCAGATTATTCTTGAAAACAAGACCAAAAGTAAAGAATAGAGGAAAGATAATAAATAAAGCTATTAAATACCACCCTGCTTCGGCTACTCTTAACAACCAACCATTGAAAACACACATTACTAAAAAAGCAAAGAACCACCCCCAATCAAGTAATAGAGGGTGATATAGAATTTGGCGGTACGATTTAATACTACGCATTCAACTCAGTATTATTATGCTATTTTGCTGAAATTAGGCTTATTTACATTTAGAGAATTGTCAACGTTAGACAATAACATTGAGAATTACGAAGAACTGCTAACACTCGATAGATTTAGATTCAATAGACTCCCGATGTATTGTTGATGCAGATACAAATGTGGTACTCAAATCAATATTGATAGGGGTGGTCACAGCTTTTTGTGGGTATTTAATTTCCATATTTGTCGCAAACCTCTAGTGCTACTAACTGTTTAACAGTTTTCAGCAAGATTCTTCCCCCACCAAAAGTTCAATAACTCACATGGGAAACATATACCATTTTCTAATAAATTATTGTCCTTAGGATATTGTTTTTAAAAGAGTTCAAATTCAGTAGTTAGATTTCAAAAGTTTAGTTATATTTCAAAAGTTTTTATAATGAGGCTCATAACCTTTGAATTATATTACTTGCGAGATTAACTCTAGATCAGACCTTGAGAAGCAAAGTATTAACAGATACAAAACACTTGTGTATTTGTAAATTCAAGCTAAAATTTTGGCAGATGACAGAAAAGCCAATCTATATTTAAAATGCTACTTTTTAGCGCTGAGTGCAAATATCATTTGAGAATCATACACTACCATTATTGGCAGTTTGTACGAATTCTAACGAAATGACAAGGCTAATGAATGCCAAGATATGTACCAGACGCGTATTTGAACTCCTATGCCAGAATTACGCCTTTCTATTGCGCAGCATTATCATGAGCGGACAAAGTACGATCCGCAAACTATAGCTGCAAAGAATCAAGGTTTGGACTGGTCAAAACAACCAGTACCATTTAAAGAATACAAAATTGGTTCGTCTTTCGACCTAAAATCTTATCTTCAAGAACAACCAGAAGCGTTGTTGGATCGACCTGATGAATTATGGTGGCGGAGGTTATCGCGGTTACTTCATTGTAGTTATGGAGTAACCGCCAGAATGCCTTCCATGGGTAGTGCTGTATACTTGCGTGCTGCCCCCAGCGCTGGGGGTTTATATCCAGCAGAAGTATATCTAGTATCCCGTGGAACGCGATTATTACCACCCGGATTGTATAACTACCAATCTCGCAATCATTCCCTGATGCATTATTGGGAAAGTGATGTTTGGCAATCTTTACAAGAAGCTTGTTTTCAGCATGAGGCTTTAGAAAAAACCGAAATAGCAATTATTTTAACTGCTGTTTTCTATCGTTCGGCGTGGCGCTATGAAGATAGGGCTTATCGGCGAATTTTTCTCGATACTGGGCATTTATTGGGTAATATCGAACTGGCAAGTGCGATGAATGATTATCGTCCACACCTAATTGCCGGATTTGCTGATGAAGCAGTAAATGAAATACTTTATCTTGACACGAGTCAAGAGGGGTCAACTGCAGTTATTCCCTTAGCAGATTTACTTGACAGTAACCAACATTTAACTCCATCCAGAACTTCTTTATCTTCAGCAACTGAAACAGACTATCCCAAAATTGCTGATGGAGAATTATTAACTTATTTTCATCAGGCTACTTACATCCCAGCAAGTAAAACAGATAAGACTGAGCCACCTTTTGTCAAGAAAGAAAATCCCTCGGAGGATAAATATAATTTTCCTTTCTGTCAAAAAATTTCTACCGCTACAACACAACCTATCAATTGGGCTACAAAACTTACAGGTTTGGAAAACACTATTCTTAAGCGCCGTTCTACCCGCGCTTACAGTGGTGATAATTTAAAACTTGACGAACTCAAAGCTCTGCTAGATTTTACTTACCAGCCACAAAACTACACGGCTCAAAATTTAGATGTTTCCCCCGATTATTGCGATCTGAATTTAATAGAAACATTTATTGCTGTTTCTGGTGTGGAAGGATTGGAGTCAGGGTGCTACTATTACGCACCAAAAGCCCAAGAATTAAGACAAATCCGTTTTAAAAACTTCCGTCGAGAATTACATTTTCTTTGTCTGGGACAAAATTTAGGGCGTGATGCTGCGGTAGTTTTGTTCCACACTGCGGATCTAAAAACTGCTGTTTCGTTGTATGGCGATCGCGTTTACCGCTACCTGCATATGGATGCAGGTCATTTGGGACAAAAACTTAATTTAGCTGCAATTCACCTGAATTTGGGTGTGAGTGGAATTGGTGGTTTCTTTGATGACCAGGTCAATGAAGTATTAGGTATTCCTGGGGATGAAGTTGTTTTGTATATTACGACATTGGGACGCCCCCGTTAATTTTGTTGGTAATGAGTAATAAGTAATGAGTAATGAGTAAAAACTAATAAGTAATAAGTAATAAAAAGAGCAATTACCAATTACCAATTACCAATTACCAATTACCATTAACCAATTAATTAACCTTTTAACCTTTCAATCAAATGTTCTCCCACTCGCAAAGCATTCGCAATAACTGTTAATGCGGGACTAGTTGCAGAACTAGAAGGGAAAAAACTACTATCTACAACATAAAGATTATCTAGATTGTGGGTTCGACAATTGAGGTCAAGGACTGAAGTTTTTGGATCTTCTCCAAATCGACAGGTACCACATTGATGAGCTAATACTTGAATGGGCGTTTCGCCACGGGGATAGATATTCTGTCGATGTTTATCTACAGCTTTGAGTACATCAATCCAGCGATAAATCAGGCGATCGTGTGCTTCAGTATTGTTGGGGGTGTAATCTATGTGAAGCTTGGAATTTTGTAAATACACCTGATTTTTGGGTCTTGGTAAATCTTCAGTTTGCAACCACCAACCAATTGAACGTTTGGCTAATTGTTTCAACCCAAATCCTGGCATTAATTTAGCAGCAATAGATAAAATCGGTGGTGACTCAGAAAAAATTACATCTTGTAAAATCCCACCTGAATTTTGAATATGACCCATTGGGTAAGAAAAATCTTTATCCCCCCAATAAAAGTCATTAATATAACGGGTTCTTTGAAACAATCCAGAATTAGATGTTGGGGTAAGTTGTACTACCACGGTCATCAATTGTTTCATTAAATTTCGTCCGACCAAATCAGAAGTATTTGCAAGCCCTTGGGGGTGTTTTTCGTTTGCCGAACGTAATAATAAAGCTGCGGAGTTAACTGCACCGCATGAAAGAACAATAATATCTCCCATAAAAAGGTAGGAGCGTCCACCAATTTCTGCTTGTACGGCTTTGACTACTTTTCCTGAAGGGTTAGTATGCAGACAAATAACCTTTGCAGAAGTTTTGAGTGTGACATTTTTATAGTTTACGATTGCTGGAGTTACCCCCGTATCTTCTGAGTCAGTTCGTCCTTGGTCTCCAATTCCGATAGGAAGGTAAGCGGGATGCAAACCTTGTTGGGAGATGCTATGACAAATTTCCTCAACTTGGGGTTGACTATCAACTACAGGAAATGGGTAATCTTCACTATGAGGAGGTTCTGTAAGGTCTTCACCTTTTTGACCGTGGGTGCGATAGAGTTTCTCAGCTTCTGTATAATAGGGTTCAAAATCTTGATATTTAAACGGCCATTGGGGAGAAATACCATCTTGATGTTGAACTTCCTGAAAATCTTTCTCTCGCATTCGTTGTAGTACGCCGCTGTAAAGCTTTGTATTTCCACCAACAGAATAACTTGCTTGGGGATGAAAAGGTTCTCCATCGCTGTCATACCATTGTTCGGGTGCATGAAAGTCTTCTTTTTTGAAAACTTCCACATCAACTAGTTCTGAGCTTTCTTTTTCTAAAAATTCTCCCTGTTCTAAAACGAGAATTTTTTTCCCGGTGGGTGCAAGTTTGCGGGTTAATGTACCTCCACCTGCACCTGTACCGATAATAATTACATCGTAGTATTGGTCATCGATAATCATGATGGGAATGGGTAATAAGTAATAAGAATGAGTAATGAGTAATGAGTAATGGGTAATTGCTATTTCATTACTTGTGAATTCTGATTCCTGACTTCTGACTTCTGATTCCTGACTTCCGATTTATGACTTCTGACTCCTAATTATTGCCAGACATAGATAAGAACAAACAAAATTATCCAAATTACGTCAACAAAGTGCCAAAAGAGTGAAGTTGCATCGACACCAAAATGACCGCCTTCGTAATTACCGGGAATAAAGGAACGAATCAACATAATTGATTGCAACAGAACTCCAGTAAATACGTGTAAGCCATGGAACCCTGTCAATAGATAAAATGTTCCGCCAAATGTACCAGAGGTGAAACCAAATTTCAGACTATTCCACTCAACAGCTTGACCGTATAAGAAGTAACTACCCATTGCCATTGTTAATAACCAAAACAGGCGAAAACCCCAAAGGTTATCTTTTTTTAACGCTCGTTCAGCAAAGTAAATTACAAAACTACTGGAAACCAAAATTACTGTATTAATAAATGGCTCTCTAACTTCTAATCCTTCAATTCCCTCTGGTAACCACTCAACCGCTTTTGTTTTGTAAACAATATATCCTGCAAAAAAACTTAGGAAAATCACACTTTCCGACAGCAGAAAGACTATAAAGCCAAACATGCTGTTACCTTCTTCATCATGTTCGTGTTCGGCTAACAGGGAAGGATCGTATTGCAATTCATTAGATGATGCAATTGCTGTTTCTCCCTGCGACATTGTGTTGTCTGTACTTGCCATGATTGCTTAATTCTTATATTTGAAGTTTTGTAGTAAGAGCAACTTAAAAAATCTAGTTTTAGTTAAGTTCTGAAGCGTTTGCTACTAGAGGTTCAGACTTTCCATAGCCATAGGGCTCTGCAATCACAATAGGAAGTTGTTCTTCAAAGTTTTCTACAGGTGGTGGTGAAGAAACTAACCATTCCAAACCGATCGCACGCCAGGGATTATTCGGTGCTTTCTTACCATCAATCCAAGAACTTATAACGTTAAGCAAAAATGGTAGGGTAGACATTCCTAACAAGAATCCGCCAATACTAGCAATGACATTCCAAAATGCAAATTCTGGATCGTAGGAAGCTACTCTACGAGGCATTCCTTGCAAGCCTAATGGGTGCATGGGGAAAAAATTGAGGTTTGTACCAATAAAAGTTAACCAGAAATGTAGTTTACCCAAACCTTCGTAATACATCTTTCCAGTCATCTTTGGAAACCAGTGGTAAATAGCAGCATAAATCCCCATCACCGTAGCGCCATATATAACGTAGTGAAAGTGACCAACTACAAAGTAAGTATTGTTGACATGAATATCAACAGGAACTGCTGCCAGCATAATACCGGTGATACCCGCAAATACAAACATTACTAAGCCACCCAAAGCAAATAGCATGGGCGTATCTAGTCGTAATTTACCTCCCCAAATTGTTCCTACCCAGGCAAAAACTTTGATACCTGTTGGTACGGAAATTAACATTGTGGAAAACATAAACAACATTCGCATCCACCCAGGAGTACCACTAGTAAACATATGGTGAACCCAGACCACAGCGCTCAAACCAGTGATAATCAAAGATGAAACTGCTACCACTTTGTAACCAAATAAAGGCTTGCGAGCATAAACTGGAAATATTTCCGAAAAAATCCCAAAAATTGGCAGTATGATTACGTAAACAGCGGGATGGGAATAAAACCAAAAAAAATGTTGATATAAAATTGGATCGCCGCCTTTGGCTGCATCAAAAAAAGTTGTTCCTACAGTCAAATCAAACAACAACATAATTGCCCCTGCAGTTAGTGCAGGTAATCCAAATAATTGAATTATCTGGGCACTTAATACCGTCCATACATAAGCAGGCATCCGAAAAAAGCCCATCCCTGGAGCCCTCATCCGGAAAATTGTTGTAACAATATTAACTGCACCTAAAATTGAAGATATCCCTGATAATGCCACCGCTAACAACCAGAGGAATTGTCCGTTAACCAGGTTACCCGTAGGATTTTGGGTGCTCACCGGTGGATAAGACCACCAACCAGCTTGGGCTGCACCACCTGGTACTAAAAAGCTGCCCATAAGTATAATTCCAAATACCGGAACCATCCAAAAAGCAACAGCATTCAGACGAGGAAACGCCATATCCCGCGCCCCAATCATCAAAGGTACGAGGTAGTTCGCTAAACCGGCTAGTATTGGAAAAGTCCACATAAACAGCATGACCGTACCATGCATAGTGAACATGGCGTTATAAATAGTACGGTCTACCAAGTCAGATTCTGGAGTAATCAGTTCGCCGCGAATAATCATGGCAAAAATTCCACCGATCAGGAAAAAGATAAAAGCAGTAACAGTATATTGAATACCAATAACTTTATGGTCGGTACTGAAGCTAAAGTAAGTTTTCCAGGTGGTTGGAGGGTGATGATGTTTTTCGCTCACAACTCCGGTATTCTTGCTTTGAGTGCTTGTCATTAACTAAAATTCCTTCTGGATAGAGGATAAAAATTAATCTTTCTAGAATGATGAGAATATAGAGGGAAAAATAAAGCTTGAAGTGAGATTAAAGCGAGATAGTTATTGGCTATATGTCCAATCCCAATCCCCATTAATGATAATTAACCACTGGAGGTTGTGCTGGTTTAACTGTCACCCAACCACTATTAATTGCTTGATTTGATTTGCGATCGTATTCAGATGCTGCTTGATTGAATGCAGGAGATGGTTCGCGTTTAGAAGCAAGTTCGAGCCATTGTTGATATTTTTCTGGAGATTCAACAACCACATCAGCCTGCATGGCTGCAAAATAAGTCCCGCTATATTGGGAATCCCTTAACCTATATTTGCCCTCAAGAATAGGGGTAAACTCAAAATTAATTATTTCGTTCGGAATCACATCTTGCTTGACCCGAAATGCGGGGATATAAAAGCCATGTATGACATCCTCTGACCTAAGGGTTAGATAAGCACGCTGGTTTACAGGTAAGTGTAATTCAGTACTACTAATATTTTGTCCTGGATAGTTAAACACCCAAGCCCATTGTTTTGCTGTAACTTGAATTCTTTCAGGGATTCTTTCAGGAGAAATTTGGGCTGTTTTTGATGTTTCTGAAGTTTCAGAAATCGGTTCAGCAATCGCTGACTTCATACCCATTGACATATGGTGATGTTCCATTGGACCAAGAATCGACATTTGGTCATAGATTTGGTAGCTATAAAGGGCTATCCACAATACCAAGACAAAAGGAATAGCAGTCCAGACAATTTCTAAGGTGATATTACCCTCTATAGAAGGACCATCACTCATATCGTATTTAGCCGCGCGATGGAAAATAATCGAATATGTTAGTGCTCCAGTCACACCGAGAAATATAAATGCACCCAAAGTCACTAAAAAGCTAAATAAGCGATCAACCAGTATGGATTCTGCTGCAGCTTCAGGAGGTAGCCAAGAATAAGCCTGCTGTCCAATCCAAAAACTAACAACAGCAAGAATAATGGCACTTGTAGCTAGTATTAAAATATTGCGAGTTTTCATAATAATAGGGATTGGGGATAGCACTGCGTGCCGCCTTGCGGCATATAGGGACTGGCGACTTGCGACTGGGAATTGAGGAATAACATTACTCCTTACTCATTACTCCTTACTCATTACTTCTTACTTCTTACTTCTTACTTCAACAAAACATTAGGGTCTTGCCCCAATCGCAGCAAGTTATCTGCTGTATTATGTACGCCAAACTCTGCTGCAAGCTGTGCTCCTAGGGTTCCATGGACATACATAATAAACATGATGAATAACCCCACAAGTAAATAACTCCATTGCACTTGTCGAGAGGTATCTTTACGCCACAAATAACGCTGAAATCCTCGCCATACTGTCATTCCAATAATCATTGCTAAGAGAACAACACCTCCTACTCCATGCCAAAGCATGGTTTCCATAGCTTCCAATCCCCAAGCACTTTTAACCTCTGTTTGGGGTTGCGCCAACATAATTTCGTAGAAGCCTGCTGCAACCGTAAAAAAAGTAATAATAGCTGCGGCTAACATGTTGTACCAACCAACATCAAATAAGCCCGAACGAGTTGCAGGAATCGCAAAAAATTTAAATACTGGTTTTTCTAAAGGGAAGAAAACACCCACGAAATCAAAAGCGATCGCAATGATAAATAGACCAAGGGTCAGGTGTACCAAATTAGGATGAATCGGAATAGTGTAGGGTAATCCGTTTGGACCTAAAGTTAACTGCTTAATTAATTCTGAGTTCATTTATTTGTAAGACCCCCTTTTATAAGACTCCCTCTTTCACCGCTTCCACTACTGGGACTGTATGTAATCCATATACCCAAACCAGTTCGTCTCCCAGATATACCTGGAAAAATACCAACATCGTTAAAAGCAATCCCACTCCCAGGTAAGACATTGGTATCTTTTTCGGATCGCGCAAGCGAATTACATAACGCCAAGCTGTAATGGCTGCAATGATTCCAGAAAGTGACCAGCCAATTAGGGTATGTAAATTCAGTACTGGTTCAACAGCATCATAAGCTTGTGCTAGACCAGCTTCAATTTGACCGAAAATAATGGCAATGAAGATAGAAACCGTAGCGAAGAACATATTCCACCAACTCACCTCCAAGAGACGAGAATTCGCACTAAAATAGCCGATTAAATCGCAGATAAAAGCAAATAGAACCATTGCAATCACAAAGTGAACAACAATGGGATGAATAGTATCCGGGTATGGTAGGTTGTGGTCATTTAAAGCTGGAAGAAGATTCTCAAACATTGTGCTCCTCTCTACATATCCGGTAACTTATGCGCGTATATTTACGATTCGATAATAGCAATATTATATTCATTAAAAACTTTATTTATTAGTGTAGTGTATTCAACTAAAACTAATATTTTCTCTATGAATTTAAGTTATATTTAAGGATTTTCCTACCATTTATGTGTTTGACTAATCGTCATAATTTAAGTTACGACAAACTGTCTTTTGAAATTAGTTAGTTATCTATATAGAATAATCTTCGAACAATAACAAGAATCCTCTATACGCCTTATAAACGTGGTGTATAGTAAAAATCATCAGTTCATGACAAAGGTATAGTGAGGCGATTGGGAAATTATTTCCAACAGATGGGGGCGTTATGTTACTTCCTGTCATCATTGCCCTGACATATCTTTGTTAACTCATAGCTCATGCTTGAAATTTATCGAATTTGAAATAACTAAATAAATCTACTAATTAGCGTTTGAATTATTGATTGGTTCAGCGATTTTTCTCTATATAAAAATAATTCAGTAGTTAAAATTTTCCATATTATTAAGTATAACTTGAAGATAAATTTTGATTTTTTTGCACTCTATAAAATTTTTATGGGCTGTAAATAGACTAAATATTTTATTGTCTAGGGTGCTGCAATACAAAAATTAAAATTACGCACTCACAACCTACAAATAAGAATTTGGGATTACTATTTTCTTGCGGAAACGCAATACCTATAGCTAGAGGTTCCGCCGTCGCCGTAGGCTCTAGCTGCGCTACCTGCGGAGCCGCTACCTACGGATCCGGTACGCTTACGCTAACCGCTAACATAGCCTTGTAATAACGTAAATTCATTATCCGTGTAAGTCCTGATTGTCTAAGAGCACAATACTTTTATTTTGAGAATTCCTGTTTTATCTCTCAAAGCAACACAACAGGATTACCAGCTTTACGTCGCAGCATAAAATAATATCATTACATCAGAACTTACAGTCACAACAAAAAGTTATTTTATGGCAGATTCATTGATGTATCAGGAGGATAATTTTATTGTCCTCGAAACTAACGAAACAGAAAAATTCCTTACAGCCCCAGAGTTACTAGAAAAGCTTGAGGGAATTTTGCAGCAAATAAAATCCGAAGATTTACCTGCTGAACTAAAAAAATTTGATTCTATTCAAGCTCAAGCAAAACATTTACTCGATACTAGTTGCGAGTTAGATCTTGGTCCAGACCAATATTTACAGTGGTATGCAGTTCGTCTAGAAAAATAAATTCACATTTCCTACCTGTGGGGACGCACTGATGTGCGTCCTAAATAGCGAATGATATATTTTTCAGCTTTAATAACAATTATGGTTAATAAACCCACGCAAAATTGAAATTTATAACGCTCAAATTTATGTGGGAGTTATGGCGATCGCATTTAGGGAGTAAAAGATAAATTAAAGCTTACGGGAGCACTTTTACTTTCTCCTCTAAAACCAAGGCTATATCGTTTTCTCAAAAATAATGCTTTCATTCCTTGTGTATAGGGTTCCAACAAAACTTTCTCTTCAGGAGTGACGTAGTTTTCTAACTCTGAGGCTAAAACATCACACCATTTTTCAGTTAATTTCCAATCTATACCCACAGCTTCAACCACCGCGATACACAAAGGAAGTAGTTCTCTTTCTATGGATTTGAGACTTGATTCTAAACAGCAAAGTAGTATGTAAGCTTGAAACATATTTAGATCTCTCAAGCTAGAGTGGATCACACCAACTTCAGTTAAAGTTCCTCTACGACTACGAATGTCTGGTAGTAATTCTATTAATTTACGATAAACAGACTTGGCAATTTGTGGCGCAGCAGGTAGGATTTTTTCTAAAAGATTTAGCTGCGGGGTATTTATTTCATGTTTAGCAGCAGCAACACAAACCCGATGCCAAGGCATAACAACGTGTTCTTCCAAAAATTTTAAATAGGGACTTATTAGTAATTTTTCTGACGCTTCCAATTCCTTCAAAATTAACTGGTTAGTAAAATTCAAATGGGTAGTCATAAAACCCAGGCATCGCCAATCTCCAGATGCAATGTGCTGTTCTTGATATATCAATAGTATTGGCTCTAAAGAATATGCCAAACTATCAATTTCTGGAATACCAACACATGTCAATCTTTTTTCTGGAGGTGGTTCTAAACCTGATGAATAATTCACTAGAGATTGCTTCTCGTAAATTCCCAATAACTTACGATAAATCCGAAAAGAAAATTCAGTAATTCGACTTGCTTCATTGATATCTAAGACATTCGGGATATAGTCATAAAGTTTTTCTGTGTACATCCACCCGGTTTGACAGTTTGCATTCAAAATTTTGTCTTGTAATTTTTTTACTGTTAGGTTTCGACCCTCTGGTGAATCTGCATCAATTAATGAATTGTAGTCTAAAATATTTCTCTGTAATAAAGGTGATAGGTCGTGGGTATAGCGCTGTTGCCAAAGTTTAAGTAAGCGTTCAACTGATGGAGTTCTGAAATCGCGAACAGCTTTTAGCATCGATTTTTCCTTGATTGAAAAGACTAACTTAGTAAGTTGCTTTTAGCACAATGTTTACAATGAATTAGCAAAAACAGCATAAGTATGCTATTGAGCAACAGAATTACAAAGACGGTTTACCTAGAAGCAATTCTGAAATATACAAAAATTCTGAAATATACAAATGCCAACATATATCTTTGGATACACTACGAACTTAGATATTTTATGTATGAAATACATAACCACAACAAAGCAAACCCATCTATATAAATTTTATAATTTATCGGTATAAAAATAACTTTATTATTTAGTATAAAAATTTTTGCATTTCAAATCCGTTATCTTAAAGTTCTCCAGATATACGATTTTTCATCAATGATGTTCCGACAAAAATAGCAGCAACCATAGAGATATTTTTTTAACAGTAAACACAAAGAAAAGTAAATACAAAAATCCTTCTTCGCTTATGAGTTCAAAGTGATACATCAGACTTTGAATTTAGCTTAGAAGGTTTTAAATAAAAATCTATAATTTAGTTTATATCAGTTTATGTCTACAAATTTGCTGCCAAAATGGCAACTATTTGGTTTTTCACATTTTCTTTGATAGCATTTTGGCTGTCATTGAAGTGGTGTAGTCAATTCCTCAAATGACTGCAATACATTCGATTTCGACTAAAACATCTTTTGGTAAACGCGAAACTTCAACGCAAGCACGAGCAGGTGCAGTTTCTTCGTCAAAATATTTCGCATAAACAGTATTTACAGCAGCAAAATCATTCATATTTGCCAAAAATACACCAGTTTTGACAACATTATGAAAATTAGCTCCGGAAGCTTCTAAAATTGCTTTAAGATTTTCCATTACCTGCTGCGTCTGAGTTGATACATCATCCAGACCGACTATTTCTCCTGTAGCAGGATTGAGGGGGATTTGTCCAGCAACAAATAGCATTTTCCCCGCGACAGCGATCGCTTGATTATAGGGTCCAACAGGTGCTGGTGCGTTGGGCGTGCGAATAATTTCTTTATCCATTTTTTTCCTTTGTATTAGTATACTTTACCTAATATTTGTTCACATTCCTACCCAATATTTATTAATATTTTTTCTTGCGATTACCAATACTCTATATAGTTGATTGTGATGTATCCTATAGAAGTTGTAGTACTAATTTTATAGAAAGGTATCGAGTTCATATAATCGCATTCATTGAGGCAAAAAGTTAGAGAAGACCCAAAAAATCAAAATCAATCAATCAAAGAAATCAATAAAAGCAAAAAATTAATTATCCTAACCTTGGTCTTATCCTATTATTTCGGTAAAGCAAATAATCATGCAAAATTCGGTCGTGATCGAAACACAAGTTTGTTGGTACTTGCCAAGGTTCAAAAATACCTAAGTTTTTTGCATCATCACCAGCTTTTGCTTCACCTTTTGCAGTGGCGATAAAAACTATACTTATGGTATGTTTGCGACGATCGCGTTCTGGATTGGAATACACCAGAAATTGTTCGATTAGCTCCACTTCTAGACTAGTTTCTTCTAAAGCTTCTCGACGTGCAGCGACTTCTACTTGCTCGCCATAATCTACAAAACCACCCGGTATTGCCCAACCAAATGGTGAATTTTGTCTTTCAATTAAAATTATTGGTCGATGTGGTCGATCGGTGAGTTCAATAATAATATCGACAGTGGGAATTGGGTTGCGATAATTCATAACTTATGTTTTCTGTCCTATTAATCTGTATTTCACAATCTATATCTCATAAGCTATGTTGCATCAGTCATGTCCCATAATTTATCGCAGTCGCAAAATTTTTTCTACACCCATCTCTTTTTCCTTTTGTCTTGAGACCAAAACATAATGTTCTTACTAATATGTAGTTACAATGTGTGAACTTGTAGCAAATTTTCACCACGTGCACTAAATAGTGTAGACAATTAAAAATGTTGAATCAAAATTAATTCTTTAATTAACTGCCAAATTAACTGCTTAAAATCAACGGTTCTAAATTCGTAGTTTAAAGTAAATAAATATCTCTCTCTTATGATAAATTCGGTTGATGTGTCGTTCTTATCTAACAGTCTTATAGCTTAGATTTATTTATGCCTTTTCCTAGATCTAGTGGAATTTTACTTCACCCAACCTGCTTTCCTAGTCGTTTCGGTATTGGTGACTTGGGTGCAGATGCTTATCGCTTCATTGATTTTCTACAACAAAGTAATCAACAATACTGGCAGATTTTACCTTTAGGACCAACAGGTTATGGTAATTCGCCCTATATGTGCTATTCTGCCATCGCTGGTAACCCTTTACTAATAAGTCCCGAAAAATTGAAAGATGAGGATTTGTTAGCAGAGGAAGATTTTGACCATTTACCAGCATTCCCTGGGGATAGAGTAGATTATCAGCTAGTTATAGATACTAAAATTCCTTTATTACAAAAAGCTTGTAATAATTTTAAACATCATGCTTCGCCAGAAAAGAATCAAGAATTTGCAGATTTTTGTAGTAATAAGGCTTACTGGTTGGATGATTTTGCCTTATTTATGGCACTAAAGGATCGTAATGAAGACTCTAGCTGGCGTACTTGGGAAGCAGAAATTGCTCGTCATGAGCCAGAAGCGATTCAAAAAGCCCAAGAAGAATTATCTGAAAACATCTTTTATTACAAGTTTGTTCAATATGAATTTTTCCGCCAATGGTCGGAACTCAAAACCTATGCAAATGAACGCGGTGTCAATATTATTGGTGATATTCCAATTTATGTAGCACATGATAGTGCTGATGTTTGGGCAAATCGAGAGATTTTTTGTTTGGATGAGGAAACGGGGGAAGCAGCAGAAATGGCTGGGGTTCCACCTGATTACTTCAGTGCAACTGGACAATTATGGGGTAACCCTGTTTACAATTGGGAAGCTTTGCAAGAACAGGATTTTCATTGGTGGTTAAAGCGCTTTGAGGCGATGCTCGATTATGTAGATATTATTCGCATCGACCATTTCCGAGGATTTGAAGCTTTTTGGTCTATACCCCAAGGTGAAGAGACTGCGGTTAATGGAGAATGGGTCAAAGCTCCAGGGGATGAATTATTTGAAACGATCCGGCAAAAGTTAGGTAAATTACCAGTACTTGCAGAAGATTTAGGAACAATAACGCCGGAGGTACTTGCGTTAAGGGATAAATTTGATTTTCCGGGAATGAAAGTTTTACAGTTTGCTTTTGGTTCCGATCCTGCTAATCCTTATTTACCTTTTAATGTACCCCAAAATTGTGTGATTTATACCGGAACTCATGATAATGACACAACTATTGGGTGGTACAATACGGCTTCAGATTGGGAAAAACGTAACCTATGGCTTTATTTAGGGAGTATTAGTCCTGATGGGATTAATTGGGATTTAATTCGCCTTGCTTTAAGTTCTGTTGCGAATCAAGCGATTATTCCCTTACAAGATATTTTGGGTTTATCGACCCAAGCGCGTATGAATATTCCTTCTCGAGGTGAAGGTAATTGGGAATGGCGTTATTACGCTGAGGCTTTAAATGAGGAGTTGAGCGATCGCCTTAAAAATCTGACTATTTTATTTGGACGCGCTTCTGAGAACAGTTAACAGTTATCAATGATTAACAAAAACGTCTAATTCCCCAACCATACCGGAACGGTTAGTTGTGGGATATGAGGTGGTATAAATGTCACCACAAACAAGCAGAAGTAATATCTGATACAAGCTGGGGAACCTTCGTCAAATATCTCTCTATAAATGTGAAAAATCAGGGAAGGTCTTATTAGAAGATATGAATCGATGGTTCCCTAAAAATCAAAAGAACAGAAGAAATTGTCTACAAATAAATAAATATTAGTCGCTCCAACACTCCAAATTTTTACCTTTAAACAGCTTTGGTGAAATAAATAAAATTAATATAATCTCAGTTGAATAGTAATTAAAATTACATACTAAGTCTAGTATAAATCACTTTATAATGGTATTAACTTTACAATTTTGATATTACTTGGTTATTGCTAACATAGATAATAACTCCACGTGGATGAATCTTAAATTTAAAAGAAAAAGAAAAAGAAAATTCAGATTAATCACAAAAACTAACTTAAAAAAATCTTATTCGCAATTATATTTGTATTCATTATCTATATTTTGATGACCTTTGGATTAAAATTTATAGGTTTAGAAAAGGCTCAAATATGGATAGAAAATACAGGTAATTGGGCTCCAATTTTGTTTGTTGTCCTATGTATAATTAGTCTGATATTAGCTCCCTTAAGTGGTAGTTCACTGTTTATTGCTGGGGGTGCATTATTTGGTAAAGAATTTGCTTTTATACTCAGTTTTATTGCTTTAATTATTGGATGCAGTATTAACTTTTGGATCTCAAAAAAATTTGGTCGCCCGGTAGTGTGTCGTCTTTTAGGCAAAAAAAATTTAGAAGAGTTGGATAAATTTATTTCTAGACTCAAAAGTCGGCACAGTATTTTATATATAACATTTATTATGCCATTATCGCAGGATATCGTAAGTTATGCTGTTGGCTTAACTAAAATTAGGTACGCCCATTTTTTATTATCTTTAATTTTAAGTGCAACTGTGGTGGTTGCAGGCTATATTTACATTGGAAGTAGTTTATTGGAAGTTTTAATTAGCAATTAAATGTTAAGCTCTACTATTAATTCTTATAATTAAAGATGAACTCTAAACCAACAAAATAGATAGGTTTATCATTAGAAAATACATAGATATAACAACTATCGGGATCAAAATATTATCGACTTCTTTAGGACTTAAAGCTTCTGCAAGAGTTGCAACAATACTCACAATCAAAATTTGGATTATATCTAGTTGATTTGGTAAGATTAACCATACAAAAAATATGCTCGCAGCAAAAGCAAAAATCAACATTGATAAACTTCCTTCTAAGCTTTTATCGCTGAGAATTTTATACTTCAACCTTCCATATCTCGCTCCAATAATTGGTGCTATACCATCACCCCAACCAAGAATTGACATTGCTAGAATCCCTGGAATAGTTTTATAAAAAAAGGTCCCACAAATAGTCGCCACAATGACAAAATAAAGTGGACCTTTTAGTAATTCGCTCCGATCGCCATTACGAGTCATTGTTTTAACAGCTTCATCATCTTCATCTGCAAACAATCCCTTAAAGGTGAGTAAAAATATCCAAACAACAAAAATAGCTACATTTAAATACTTAGACCAGTGGGAATCATCATAGAAAAACAAAAATCCAATTATCGACCCAGCACCGATATGGGTTATTTTACGACTAATATCTGTTGGTAATGCAAACCTTGTAACGCAAAAATTTAGCAGTCCGACTAAACCAAAAACATAAATAAATGTTAATACTGTTACTACTAAATTTCCTAAAAATGGATTTAAACCTAAAATACGAAACACCATCAGTAAATGAGATCTTAATGTATATTAATATTTTGAATATCACAAAATATTCAATTTTTTATTAAAAATTATGCCTTTGTAAATTGGACAAGAGTTTACAACAATATGTTACAAAACTAAATGATATAGTACTACGTAATTAGGTTAGGACATCTATGAATACTAAAACCTATGTATAGTAAACTTTTTACTTTTTACTTGCGCGTAGCGCTATATGTAAATAGTTTTTTCCAAAAAACTTATTTTTAGAAAAACTAAATATTAATTCTTTAACTTATATACAGCTGATATTTGCCCATGCAAGCTAACGCTAACTATTTTTAGGTAAAAACTGTCGCAAAATCTCCTTTGGCTTACTTTCCCAAGTATCGATATGTTCAAATATCAAAGCTTCAGGAGTAAGCTTATAATTCGAGTAACCATCAAAAAGTATTTCTGCTTTCCAAGGAAATCTTAAGTTTCCACGGACCGTCCATTTTGCGACAATCGTATCTTCAGTTGATTGATGGACATCATGCAAGTCAAAATTAATTTTTTTGAAGAATGCTTTTGCATGAAATCTGAGAGTCCAATAGACAATTCTATATTGAAATTTGCCTGTGTATTTATTTATTGGATCTTGAAAATAAATATCTTGGGTGTAGATATCATAGGAAATATCTCGTTCAAAAAGTGTTGGTAAATCCTCTTTTAAAGTGGATATGACTTTTTGAATCTGGGATTGGTATTCAAGTTGCATTTACTAAAAATTGTATTTACTTGTATTTATTTAAACAAAGATAGTAATTAACTACTATAATCAATAGATATATTATTTCTAATAGTTTACAACACTTTTATCTGCCGCACATTTAAAAGATATTTTTCCAGAATTTAAACAATTTGATGCTTTTATTCCCTACATTATGCTTAGTTTGATTATCTCTCAGTTCATTAAGGGTTGGAAATCTAGCTGTTTTAGAGTAGCCATGGGAATATAATACTTGAGCTAGAGCGTTATTATTTTTTCGCAAACCTTCATAGAAAAAGAAAACTTCCCCTGAAACTCCACAAGAACGGTTATATTCAATCATTTTAATTAGATTTTCCGAACTAATTAAATAAGAACCCACTTTCATTAAAATTCCTGGGGCTAACTTTAATTTGTTTTTACCTCTAAATTGCTGAGCTAATAATTTATCGATCGCACATTTATAAGCAATAAAATCTCTACGGTAAAGCTGTGGATGGATAATATCAACCACTTCTTTTTTTAGCCAAGTTTCAGAATCTTGTAAATATTCTTGAAATCCCCAATTATATATGCTGGGAGCCATTGAAACTAGCAAATGAGAATTTACGGATTTTATTTCTCGATATAAACGAGATAAAAACTCAGTCAGAATATCAGCTCGCCATTGTAACCATTTTTTATCTTTGGGATTGGACGGTGGATTTGTACCAAACTGTTCATGGTAAAGCTGTACTGTCATGGAATCATAACCACCTTCACAGGGTAATGCAGGTAAGCGATCGTCTCCTTGAATACCATCAATATCGTAGTTTCTGGCAACTTCTAAAATCAAACTTAAAATAAAATCTTGTACTTCTGCATTTAAAGCATTAAGCCATTCAAAACCATTTTTTTTAAGTAGATTACCTCGACGATCGCAAGCACCCCATTGTGGTTTTTTCTGAATCAATTTACCACCATTCAAATTATAAGAACTGGCAAAACCATATTCAAACCAAGGAATAACTTTAATATTTACCTCACGAGCTGCATTAACTATTTCTGCTAAAGGGTCACGTCCCTGATATCTAGAGTCAATTTCCCAGCCAAAAGTTTGTTGCATTACTTTGGATGGATAAAGAGTAGCAGCTTTATTCCAGACCACAGGAAAGACTACATTAAACCCCATTTTTGCCAGAAATTCTATGGCTTCAACTATATTCTCTCGAGAAAATAAAACGCTGCTATCAGTGTTAGTAAGCCATACACCGCGAATTCCTATTTCAGTCATTTTTTATGTATCAAAGTATCTTTTCAATAAATACTTTAGCTATACTTTTCAAGTAATTTTATTTTTCCACATAATATATCAATGACTGAAAACTCTTGGAAGCACGAATATATCACCACTAATAACATCAAACTACATTACGTCACTCAAGGTAATGGTCCTCTAATGTTAATGTTGCATGGATTTCCTGAGTACTGGTATTCATGGCGACATCAAATTCCAGAATTTGCTCGGGATTATCAAGTCGTAGCTATTGATTTACGGGGATACAACGATAGTGATAAACCTAAAGAGAAGTCAGCGTATGTGATGAATGAATTTATCCAAGATGTAAAAGGAGTTATCCAAGGCTTAGGATACGAAAAATGCGTATTAGTAGCTCATGATTGGGGTGGAATTATTGCTTGGAATTTTGTCGATATTTATCCCGAGACTGTAGAAAAATTAATTATTTTAAATTTGCCTCATCCATTAAAATTGATTCGAAGTTTTAGAACTTGGAAACAACTTCAAAAAAGCTGGTATATCTTCTTCTTTCAAATACCATTTTTACCTGAATTATTGTTGCAGTATGCAAACTATAATTGGATCGAGCAAATGTTTGCAGGAATAGCTCTTGGTAAAAGTATTTTTACCCTAAAAGATCTCAAAGCTTATAAACAAGCAGTAGCAAAGCCAGGTGCTTTAAGAGCAATGTTGAATTATTATCGTAATTTTTTTATCCCTCAATTAATTAATAAAAATTGGGATATTGTAGCAGTACCAACACTAATGATTTGGGGAGAAGAAGATAAATTTTTAGGTAAAGAGCTAACCTATGGTACAGAAGCTTATGTCAGAGATTTTAAAATTAAATATATTCCTAACTGCAGTCACTGGGTACAACAAGAACAACCAACATTGGTCAATCAGTACATGCGAGAGTTTTTGAGAGCTTGACTGGATACTGGAATCCATAAACAAAGTGAGTTAATGGAGACTAAATTAACAGTAGATCTCTTATGACCTACTGGTTTGCATGTGAAAAGATTACGCTATGCCAAATTTAGAATCACTTTTACCTCGAAATTATGCTTAACTGAGTAATGTTTAGAGTCAGCTAAATTTAATCATCAGAAAAAATTATGTCTGCTGAATTTTCTCATGAGGTCAGTTCCCGTATTTGCAAACACATGAATGAAGACCATGCAAATGCTGTACTATTGTATGCTCAACATTTTGGTGGCGTAGCAAATGCAACAAAAGCTGAAATGTTAAAAATTGATTCTGTGGGTATGGACTTAACAGTGCAAGTTAGCGAGGAGACTTTACCCCTACGTATTGAATTTGACCATAACTTAGTTGATTCCGAAGATGCCCACCATACATTAATTGCTATGGTAAAACAAGCAAGGACAAGCTAAACATCTGCTTAGAAAATTTGAAATTCCTATTAAAGACTCTCAGAAAATAATTGACTCGCAATCATAGCCTATTATTTACAGATATGTAGAAACACTTACCCTAAATAGTTAAATGCTTTTTATTAGTAGAATCCTTCTATTTAGAGTTCACAATTAACAATCATAATTGTAATTAGTTCATATTAACTAGCATATCTCATCATCTTGTTAATAAAAAACTAAACATCTATATACTCACAATAAGCTATATTTGAGTTCCTAACTCTATTTTTGCTTGACCTAATATATAATTCACAATAAATATATTCACAATAAATATTTTTAGTTTATTTAAAACATCCAAATTAAGGATAGGATAAATGTAAATCTTCTATATTCATATTTATGCAAATAATCAAGACAATATCAGGTTTTTAAATATTTTTACTGTTTATAAGTTGATTATTCTACCTGATATTTTTCATGATTTGTATGTATCATTATTGTTCACTATCAACAGATAATTACTATTTCCACGAAGAAATAATTGGGAGCATCGACAACTTGGATAAATTCTACAACATATATAAATAGAATAACCTGAATCGTTGGTGGTTAACTTTATTTTTAAAGATTGCAAAATAATTACTTGACAATTTTAAACGATTTATTATTTATTAATTATAATTCTTCATTATCTTCCCATAACTTAATCTATTTCTTATTGCTTATAAATGTAAATTCTGCCACCATAAAATATAATTTGATATGTTTAAAGCTTATGTAGTCTTCAAGATAAATTTAATAAAATTTCAAGTTTAATAAACGCACTACTTCCTGAGAAATACTATCTTCTTAAGAAGATAAGAATGGCGAGGAACTTGATATACGTAAGTATAGTCCACACTAGAATGTTCAAATAGTACATCATACAGCTCGGTAACAGGTAAAAATGTATAATACAAAATTGTTAAAAAGAATCTCTCAACCAGTTGCAGGTTTTGCTTTTCTTATTTCTGTAGGAACTGCTTTACCATCTGTAAGTCTCGCCCAGGAACCAACTAATCCCACCCCTACAGCTGCACAACTAGATAACACTTATACTTTGGGAGGCGGCGATCGCATAGCTGTAAATGTACTAGAAGTTCAAGAATATAGTGGTCAATATCAAATCCCTCCTGGTGGAGCCATAAACTTACCTTTAATTGGTAGCGTACCAATCCAAGGTTTAACTACAGAACAAGCAGCAGATTTAATTGCGGAAAGATATAGGGTTTTTCTCAAGCGCCCAATAATATCAGTTAATCTTTTATCTCCTCGTCCCATCAATGTTTTAGTTTCCGGTGAGGTAACTAGCCCCGGAGCTTACACCTTAAGTTTGCAAGGTGGAGCTGGTGACAACCCTGGCGTACAATATCCAACAGTACTAGCAGCACTGCAAACAGCGCAAGGCGTAACTGCAAGTGGTGATATGGCTAAAGTGCGGGTAACTCGTCGTCTCGGAAATAACAGAACGCAGACTGTTAACCTTAACTTGAAAGACTTGATCCAAAAAGGTTTAGCACCATCTGATATTACCTTACGCGATGGGGATAGAATTCATGTTCCCACAGCCACTAGCATAGATCTTGCAGAAGCACGTAATCTGGCAGCTGCTAACTTTGCAGCAGATCCTAGCAGACCTCGTAACGTAGCCGTAATCGGTGAGGTAGTTCGTCCTGGTTCATATTTGGTAACTTCCGGTGCAACACAAGGAGGACAAAACAATCCCACCGGTGCACCTGGGGTTACAGGACAACCAACAATTATGCGCGCACTTCAACTTGCAGGTGGAGTTACCCCACAAGCAAACATTCGGGATGTCAAAATCCGAAGATTAACAAGAACTGGTAAAGAGCAAGTTATAAATCTTAATCTTTGGCAGCTACTAGCTAGCGGAGATATTAGTCAGGATCTTCTTCTTCAAGATGGTGATACCATTGTTTTTCCCACAGCAACTGAAATTAACCCTGCGGAAGCAACTCAGTTAGCAACTAGTACTTTAGCTGCATCACAAATTCAAGTTAGTGTTGTTGGTGAGGTTAAAAGTCCGGGAGCAACAAACCTTCGACCTAACACTCCATTAAATCAAGCGATTTTGGCTGCAGGTGGATTTAATGACGCTAGAGCTAAAAGGGGTAGGGTTGAACTAGTTCGTCTCAACCCCAACGGTAGTGTCACCAAGCGGAAAATTAAAATTGATTTATCTGCTGGAATTAATGAGAAGACTAATCCCATTCTCCGTAACAATGATGTTGTTTTAGTGCGACGCTCCGGATTAGCCAAAGTTACTGACCCATTCCGTCTGGTTGCTGGTCCATTGGGTACTATCGTGAATCTAGTTCGCTTCATTACCAACCCTTAAATTTTATTCACGTCACTAATAAGCACACCCTAAACAAAGAGTATCTTGTTGGGGTGTTGTTTTATTGGTAATTGGTAGTCGATAATTAATATTCTGCTAGATTTTTGGTTGGGATATTTTGGTTAAAATATTAATGTTTTTACATGTTGCTTGCTTGAGATTAAGGTAACCAACGTGGATGAAATCCGAGCAAGGGGAGCTTCTGGGGTTGAGTCTTCGTTGTATCGTTAGGATCACTGACTGGTAATAACGGCATTAACCATAAACTACTACTAGTAATTGCACTACCAGTTCTAGTTTGGATTGAATTTTCGTTGGATGTGACACTTGTATTAGTCTCTGGTACAGTTTGATCCAACAACAAACCCAAACCATCTGGCGATAAACTGATTTCTAAATTTCTTTGTTCAGCAGGAAAAACCAGTAAAGGCTTCTGGTTCGAGGTTTTTAAATTAATTGCAACTAAATATGGTTGCTCTTGATAAAGTTCTCCAGATAATAACTGGGTAAGCAAACAATAGAGAGTTGGGGAAGCCGTATCAAACTGACATTCTAGAATTCTACCGTCGGTACGCAATAGTTGCTGTTCTTCACCCTGATTGGTAACCAGAAATAAATCCCTTGTAAAGTCTGTATTAAATTTTACCATTGCAGCTTTGGAACCGTCTCTGGAGAAAGCTTTAACTAACCCAAATTGTGGGAAAAAATCTAAAGGTGTAGTGGAATCCTTTTGTAGAGGTAAAATTGCTGTTCCCTTACCTTGAGCGATCGCTACAGCTTTACTGTCTGGAGTAATCATAAAATCTCCTCCTGGTGAAGTTTCTATTTCCTGGAGACTTTTTTCATTTCGATTAACATCCATAAACCATAAGCCGAAATCCCCTGTTTTACTCCTACTCGCTCTTTGAATAACAAGTTTTGTCCCATCAGGAGAAAGGTCAAACTTCAAGTTTTGATACTTTTTATTATCAATAATTAGATTAACTTTTCCGGGTGCAGCTGTTTTCCTAGAAAAAACAGTTGGTATGCCAGTGGTGACAGTATAAATTTTTGCTGCTAGTAAATCTTGAGTTCTGGACGGAATTGCAGAGAATAAAATTTTATCGCCATCTGGGAATGGTTCAAAGTCAATTACAACTAAATCTTTAGATGTCAGAATTTTCTTTTCTTCTTTGGTTAAGTTGTAAAGAATTAAACGCCCTTTTTCTTCTTTGTCCGATCCAATGTAGAGAATAATTCGATCGCGAGTTTTAAAACTGGTTTTAAATGGTTTTATTGTATTTTTTTCTGCTTCTTTAGTGCTAATTCTATCCCGTGCACCTTCCAAACTTAATGTGTAATTGGCACCATAAGGAGCAGGAGTAAACAGTGTATAAACCATTCTTCTCCCCGCCCAACTTATTTTACCTGCCAGTGGTGGATCGATTTTTAAGTTTTTCTCAACACTTTTTACATTCATGGGACGGGTAAAGGTCATACTAAAAGATGTATGGTCTTTACTTATTTTGATGTTATCATTAGCCAAATTATTATCTATTAATGATATATCTTTCTCTGGGATTAATTGATGTTGCCATGTAAAGTCACGTACGCGAGCAGCTACAACATTTCCTTGAGAAACAACTAGAAGTATTATTATACTCAGCAATAACATTAAAGCGATCGCAACCCGGTCTATTGGTAATAGAGATCCTTTCTTAGTAACCATTTTCATTGGTTATTTATTATTGGTAGGTAATTGGTAATTGGTAATTGGTAATTAATCAATTGAAAATCTGAAATTAAGCAGTAAGAATTAATTGTTTGTGTATACAATGCAATCTCTATTTTGGCAGAAAGATTATTGATTAATCTCTAAAAATAGATTATTAACTGTTTGATTATTTTTTGGAAAAGTTATATCAATTTGAAAATTGATACCGATTAAATTTAATTAATAACTATAAGGGTTCTTTGGTCGTTCAATTTTCTTAACTGACTTAGCAGCAATAGTAAGTTGACGTTTTCCTGCAATTTTTTGTGTAATCATTTTTCCTTCTACTTCCACCCAACTATCAGGTGGATACTTTTGACGATTTCCTTCAAGTTTCACCGGTAAACCAATGGGATAAGCATCAGCAGCGCAGCAGGTCAGCACAAATCTTGCTAAAAAGAAATATTCCTCTCCAATATCCTCTGAGTGCATCACAAAACCTTTCACTCTAGCTTTTTGTCCAGAATATTTATCTGGTTCTGGATAAACTTTAAGAGTGCGTACCCAGTCTACAAGAGTTCTATCCTCTGAATTAACTGTAGTACGGCGAAACTCCTGGGGTTGAACCCGCGTGCTTGATAGTAAATCCGCAGTATCAGTTTTTAAAGCTTTATCACTAGCAAAAACGCGGGGTGTTACTACTAAGCCTAAAATTGCTGTAAATAATAATAATCTACTACCTAAACCAGGAGGAAATAAAGTTACATGTTGAGTATTAGGAGAAGGATTGCTTAACTTCGACTTTTTTACTTCAAGAAATCGGATAATGCCGATAATACTTAAAACGATTCCACTACCAGTAACTAATTCAAAATAATTAGGATGAATTAGCAAATATAACTTACCGCTAAAGCGATAGTGTAACATTACAACTCCCCAGGCTAGAATTGCCATAACATCTACCCAGGGATTCAAACTGTTCAAAACTTGTGATATCTTAAATTTGCGAATGTTGATTCTTTTCATGGATAATTGTCGTTGATAATTTCCAGGGAGAAGTTTAAGTCAAGAAATTATTAATTATTAACTGAAGTTTAAACTTTAAATATCAAATTTTAGGGTTGATGATACAGCATAAATTATAAATTTACATCAAAAAATTACATCAAAACTTGATATCAAATCGGAATTTTTTTGCACGCAACAATCATATAAAAAGTCTGACTAAAGTATAGGTATTTATCCAAAAATAATCTCAAAATTATTGTTAGCTAAGCCCAATAAAAGAATAGAAACAAGTTTTTTAGCCCATTTAATAAAAGTTATAAAATACATAAAATTCCTGGACTAAAATACATTTTCTCATCATTTATCGTGGCATTTTTATAGTAAGTGTAAGTTAATGTAGAGAGTAAGCAAAAATGTCAACTGTGCAGCTAAAGCAAAGAGATAAAATACTGCTCGAGGTTTAAAAATAGAAAGCATTAAACCTATACCCTTAAGGTCAATCATTGGACCAAACACTAGAAATGCTAATAAAGAACCAGTGGTAAATGTAGAGGCAAATGATAATGCGAAAAATGAATCTACTGTGGAACAAATTGATACTACTGTAGCTAATATTAGCATTGTCACAATAGAACTAATCGGCCCACTACCCAAACTTAAAATTAACGAACGGGGTGCTAGCACTTGAATTGCTGCAGCAATTGCACTTCCCAAAATCAGTACTGCTCCTAACTCTCGAAATTCCTGAATTGTATTATCTATTACTTGCTGCCATTTTTGCGCTCGGATCTCTTTGGAACTTGGTGTCACATTCATACCAACTTGAATAGAGTCCATTGGGATGGTACTTCCAGATTTACCACCAAGGATATAAGTACCTGGTTGTAACAAAGAAGGTGTCATGCTTTGTTGTTTTTCCGGAGTTTTTTCTGCTGTACCTTTCTTTAGAGATTGCGGTGGTGGATTATACTTTAAGTAACGCGCTAATGCTGGTTGAACAATAGGTTTTAAATCCTTTTGAAAACTAAATGTAAAACCAATTATTGTGGCAATTAATAGTGAAAGTATAACTCTTAATACTACTATTTCTGGCTGATCGCGAAATGCTGTCCAAGTAGCCCAAATAACAATTGGGTTGATAGTTGGAGCTGCAAGCAAAAAGCCAATTGCTACTGGTGTCGGAGCTCCCTGCATTATTAAGCGGCGAGCAACAGGTACGTTACCACATTCACATACTGGAAACAGAAAGCCTACTAAAGAACCTACTAAAGCACCAAGTAAGGGATTTTTAGGCAATTTTTCTGCTAGTTTACGCTCATCTACAAAAAAAAGCAGCAAACTAGAAAGTAACACTCCCAGTAATAAAAATGGGATTGCCTCTACTAGTAGACTAAGAAATAGAGTGAAACCATTGCTTAGTTGATTCATGGGTATCGCTTATTCTAAGCGGTGTTAATTATCGAATTTGTGTGTATGACATTTTAACTGTTTTCGATGCTGCATAATTCTGTGAGAACAATTAAATACTGAGTAAATATAATAAGCAGCAAACATATACAAAAACTAGTTAATAGAACTGGTATGTGAGTAGTTTGCTGTAGATAAATTCACAATTATCTTTGAAGTATTTATTTTGCATCAATTTTTCGTAGATGATTTTCATTCTATAACTTCGCTACTTTCAAAAAATAATAAACTACATTCTTTATTTTTTAAATGGGCTTAACTTGAACCTGTAGTTTTCTAAATATTACATGCTCAAACTATTGCCTACAGCAAATATACATGGATATCTGTTACATATGATGCATTTAACGAAAATTTTCCTGAAATTACTTCCTGAAATTATTTCCTAAAATTATATATTGAGGACTAGAAGTTGCTTTATCAATCAGATTCGCACCCCAAACACTTGTTAGATGTTAAGTTATTTAGTAATGTTGATGCTTTTGAGTTTTGTTTATTGTTTTTACTATAAAAATGATGGTGCTGCAAGCTTATAAACCTACATAAATAACGTAAAGCCAATGAAAACGCTTAGAAATGTTTTCTCTGATTTTAATTTATCTGCAATTTTTTATTAAAATTTCATACAAATTACATACAATTTTTAATATATCTCCAGATTTTAAATATTTAATATCTTATGCTAGCAGTTATATGTTAATTAATAAGAGATGTGAGTTTATTTTTCGCAATGCAATATATAAACAAGAGAGATTGTTTACTTGTCTGACTAATTGCTACCGTATGTACGCTAATATCTACCGTTTTTAGTACGTAAGATAAGCAAAAATATATAAAAATTATGTAAATCCTCTATTTAAAGTAACTTTATATTCCAAAAATTACCTAAATAAAATAAATTTCTCATCTACACATAAGAGTATTGTTAACTTTATAAATACCGCTTTATTATTTTACTTTTTATAGACTTGAATGGCTAATTTATCCCTATTAATAAACTATTATTTCAAGTCTTATTGCTGATTTAATTTAGTATGTACTAATTTGGTATATACATTGAATAATTTGTATTCTTGTTGAGTCTATTTTCTATATGAGTCATAAACGAAATGATAATAGTATGTTTATTTTAATTACAAAATTCTAATTACAATATTTTAATTACAAAATTTTCCTTACAACATAAATTGAGTAATTTTAGATTTGATAATCTTCTCAAGTAAAAAAGAATTTATTTTGTCTAGCTAGCTATCCTAACTCAATAAATTTAATTTAATTTACTATATCGAGGCTTACGCAATTGTCACAATATACCGGTTGTGCCTGATACTAAAGACTTTATTGATATCTCAGAGTGAACTCTAAGTGTCATGCACCCTAAAAGAAAAATTTCCTGGTTGGGTAAGTTCTATAAAACACTAAATATTTATTTTAATGCATCAGTAAAATAGTACTAACAAAATAGGAGAATAATATTAGTGAAAACTGAACGGCAAAATAATTTTCTAGGAGCAGCTTCTATACTTTGCTTGGGAACTGGTTGGTTCCCAACAACACCGGGTGGCTTGGAGCGGTACGTTTATGAACTAACTCGCTGCTGGATTACCAAGCAAGACAAAGTAGAATTATGTGGAGTTGGAATACCTCAAGCAACAGAGGACTTTCCCATCAAGTTGAATAATTTAGCATCACCTGATTCTCCTATTTGGAAAAGACTTTGGTCTATCCGTCAAAATTTTCGTCAAACAAGAAACGGTAAGCCAGATGCAATCAATTTACATTTTGCTCTCTACAGTTTTCCGCTACTAGATATTTTCCCCAAAGAAGTACCAATCACTTTCAATTTTCATGGACCTTGGGCTTCGGAAAGCAAACAGGAGGTGATGCATCGCAGAATCAGTAACTCTTTAAAATATTGGCTGATAGAGAGAAAAACTTATCATAGCTGCGATCGCTTCATAGTCCTGAGCAAAGCATTTGGTAATGTACTCCATCAGGAATACCAAATTCCTTGGGAGAAAATTAACATTATTCCTGGTGGGGTTGACATAAATAACTTTAAGGCAAATTTTTCCTTACAGGAAGCACGCCTTAAATTAAATTGGCCTCAAGATCGGCAAATTATTTTCACTTCTCGTCGTTTAGTACATCGAGTAGGGATAGATAAACTTTTAGCAGCTTTTGCTGCGGTTAGAGCAACAATACCTGATATATGGTTAGCGATCGCCGGACGGGGTCCCCTTGAAGCAGAACTTAAACAGCAAGCTAAAGACCTAGAACTTCAAGACCGAGTTAAATTCTTAGGATTCTTGCCCGACGAACAACTACCCATTGCCTATCAAGCTGCTAATTTTAGTATTATGCCTTCTCAATCCTTTGAAGGATTTGGTTTAGCAATAGTTGAGTCTTTGGCTTGTGGAACCCCTGTCATTTGTACTCCGGTAGGCGGAATGCCAGAAATATTAGAACCATTTTCTCCCCAACTCATTACTTCTTCAATTAGTGCTAACTCAATTGCAGATAAATTGGAGCAAACTTTACTAGGTAAAGTATCCGTTCCGTCAAAAGAAGATTGTCGTCAATATGCTTGTGCAAATTTTAATTGGGACAAAATTGCAAATGAAGTTAGGGGTGTTCTTTTAGGTTATTAATTTTTTGGCGCACAAAAATAAATTAATTCTGAGCACTGATTAAATTTATATTGAAGTCAAATTAAATTAAGTTTCAAGTAAACAAATATTTAGATTTTTCATTGAACCTAAATTCTTTTAGTGCTCATTCTAAGGTAATTAATAAATGATATCAGCTAATATTAAATGCTAACAAATAAAAGCTATTTTTATTTTAAATAAAAAGTATTTATTCTGGTTAAGATATCACTATAGTGTTTTTCAAAAAAATTAACGCATATTATAAATATTTACTATTTCCCCATCTACTCGATAATAGAGATAGGATTTATGGGCAAACGACACATTTTTCTTGTAGGGTATGTGACACTTAGAGTTAGCTCAAACTTATTGAGAATGTTTTGATTGATTATGACGCACAACCGTTACATTGTGAGAGTTGCGTAAGCCCTAAGCAATTAAAGTTAATATTCTCAATTACATCGAGTAATGTCATATATTCATAATAGATAATTAATAGAAATAAATTTTACAGATACTTGTATTAGGAATTATCTACATATCCTTATAGATACTGATAAAGCGTAACTATTATTTTTACTACCAATGGTATTTATAATATTAATCAGAAAAAATCATCTAAGCCTTAATATTACTAGCTCGTAATTATAAACTACACATTATATTGTGTAAAATTAATAAAGTTTTACCAATAATTTATTCTGCTCTGTAAATAATAGCGAAAGCGACGTAGTTTACATCACTTAAACGATAGATAGATTTATGCTTTTACGCTAATATTACTAACGTTTGAATCACATAACTATGAGTCTAAACAGTGATGAAGCTGAGCGTAGTCATACCTTCCTTTAATGCAGGTAACACCATTGGCATGCAATTGGATGCCTTAGCAAAGCAAAAATGGTCTCAACCTTGGGAAGTAATCGTTGCAGATAATGGCTCTACGGATAACACTCTGGCTATAATTCAGGAATATCAACAAAAAATTTCCCATCTTCGCATTGTTGATGCATCTTTAAAATCTGGAGCTGCATATGCTCGTAATATTGGAGCAAAAAATGCTCAAAGTGAAGCTCTAGCATTTTGTGATGCTGATGATGTAGTTGCTCCTGGTTGGGTAGCAGCAATCGGTGAAGGGCTAGAAAAATATGATTATGTCGGTGGTAGGAATGAACACTGCAAACTCAACGAATCTTGGTTGCTCAAAGCCTATGGTTGTCAAGAGAGTAATGGTGTATTTTTCGACCACCCGTATTTACCGCTAGTAAGTGGTAATAACTTCGGTGTTAGACGGAAGCTTCATGAAGCAATTGGTGGTTTTGACGAACAACTATTAAAACTTCAAGACGTAGATTATGGCTGGAGATTACAAGAAGCAGGAGCAGAAATCTACGAAATTGAAGAAGCATTAGTTCATTTTAGATTCCGTAAAACCATATCAGATATATGTCGCCGTGCTTGGCAAAGCGGATGTCATGAAGCCTTGCTCTATAAAAAGCATCGCAAGATGGGAATGCCACAACTCATATCTTGGACTACCCTAGTTAAGACAGCAATCATGTCTCCTGTATGGTTTATAGCCAGAGTTCGGGATAAAGCCAGTTTAGTCAAACTTTTAATGGAGTTATCTTGGCGTGCTGGTCAGTTGCAGGGTTGTATGCAACACAAGTATCTACCAATGTGAATATCTCAAACTCTACAACACAAAACCATTGAGATCGTCATATTTTTCTCCGATCACCAAGAGCTTTAATATCTACATCTAAAATAACGACTTCCAAAATAATTCTTTTATTCTTTTGATGAAACCAGGGAAATGGGAGAGAAGGGGGAAGCAACCGAAAAAGCAAGATAAAAGATAAGGGTAAGTAAGGATGTTTTTTGTTATCATCCCATTACCTACCCCCATTTACCCATTACCAATGACAAATGAAAATTCTTTTTTTGGATCAAAGTGGTAAACCAGGTGGCGCTGAACTGTGTCTAATTGATATTGCAAAACCTTATCGTCAAGATTGTTTAGTTGGTTTGTTTGCTGATGGTTCTTTTAAGACGTTACTTGAAGAAAACCAAATTCCTGTCAAAGTTCTAACTCGTAAAGAAATTGAAGTTCGTAAAAAAAGCTCTGTTGTTCAGGGACTACGCAGTTTAGGTCAAATTTTACCTTTGATTTTAACAGTAGCAAAAATCGCCCGAGAATACGATCTAATTTATGCTAATACTCAAAAAGCCCTAGCGATCGGATCTTTAGCAAGCTTTCTCAGTAACCGTCCTTTGGTTTATCACTTACATGATATTCTGTCGCCAGAGCACTTTAGTGAGACTAATCGCCGAATCGCGATCGCTCTAGCAAATAAGTTCGTTTCCTTAGTAATTGCAAATTCTCAAGCCAGCAAAGATGCTTTTATTGACGCAGGTGGAAAATCGGAAATCGTAAAAATAGTCTATAACGGATTTGAGCCTGCCAAATATAAGGTCGAGAAATCTGAAGTGAATCATATTAGGCAAGAGCTAGAATTAGATGGAAAATTTGTTGTCGGACATTTTAGTCGTCTTGCACCTTGGAAAGGACAACATATATTAATTGAAGCCATCGCCAATTTTCCCGATAATGTTATCGCCATACTGGTTGGAGATGCATTATTTGGTGAACAAGAGTATGTTAGCAAATTGCACAAACAAGTTAGAGATTTGGGATTGGAAAATCGAGTCAAATTTTTAGGATTTCGTGACGATATTCCCCAACTTATGACTGCTTGTGACTTAGTTTCTCATACTTCCACCTCTCCCGAACCGTTTGGTAGAGTAATTGTTGAGGCTATGTTGTGTCAAAAACCTGTTGTTGCTGCAAAAGCTGGTGGTGCAATAGAATTAATAGACCATGAAGTAAATGGTTTTTTAACAACACCAGAAAACACCCAAGAACTTACACAAATCATTAACAAGTGTCTCAAAAACCCGGAACAAATTGCTAGTATTGCCAAAACTGCTCGACAGAATGCTACTGAACGTTTCGACGTTATAAATATTAACCAGCAAATAACCCAACATATAAAATCTATAATGGGTTTGTAAATCAAAATTATGATTTAAAAATTAGCAATAAAATTCAGGAGTTATGAGTTGGGACTCAGAGCTTTGATTAGGGATTTACCATAGCTTCTTGCAGCATATCAATTTGGTTGACACTCCCCCCACTAGAAGTAGGGGGATTCTTCCGGATTAGGCTAAATATCCGAAATATCCTCAAACAGACTAAGCTGTTTAGCCGGGTTCCCAGGCACCCGCCGTCTGCCCTTGCGGGCGGCGCGTCTCCTAACCCCCCGACCCACCTGGAATTTAATTCCAGGCGGCATGCGGGGGTGCATTCCGCACTCTGTTGTTTCAGAGATGGGCATTTTGAACAGACAAAGCTGTTCTGGTTCCCGAAAGTCCTCCGGTACCATTCGTATTTTTACTTTGCAAGCAACGGGGAAAGAATACTCGTCAATCCCTCGTTGCTTGATGTTCCTGGCTGCATTCAAGTCGGCATGAGCCAAATATCCACAATTACCACAAAGAAACTTTTCCTTATTGCGATTAGCTTTATCAACGTGTCCACATTCTGGACACTTTTGACTTGTATGACGTGGATTCACTCGCCTAAAAACCTTTCCCTGCTTTGCAGCTAGGTATTCGATTTTTTGAGTCAGACTGTACCAGCTAGCATCGCTGATACTACGATTTAAACCGCGTTTTCTTGACTGACCGTTGGTTAGAAATCTTCCTTTATTTGATACATCTTCTTTGGGCTTGCATCGTTTTTTCATCCCTGAGATGTTCAAATCTTCCACAACAACCGCATCTGCTTTTCTGGTTAGCTTGTTTGCTAACTGCCATTGGAAAGCTTCGCGTTTATTGGTGATTTTTTGGTGCAACCGACCGATTAATTTACCAGCTTTTTTACGGTTTTTAGAACCTTTCTTTTTACGAGCTAGTCGGCGTTGTCTTACTTTTAAGAGCTTACGAGTACGCTTATTGGTCGAATGTCTGGGATTATCGTATTGGGAGCCATCCGAGCAATGCACCAACTTAGTTATCCCCATATCTAAGCCGACGACAGTTTTTGCATCTTCAACCGCGATTATAGGGAATGGAGGTACAGCCTTGTCTTCTATTTTTAAAGTCACATATAAACCGTCAGCCTTTAGTCTCACGGTCGCTGATTTAACCTTAAAACCTTCAGGAATAGGGCGAGAATTGAAATATTTTACCCAACCTAATTTAGGGAGATAAATTGCTTTGTCAGCTACTTTAATTCCAGAAGTAAAAGTAAACGATTTAAAATTGCTTTTATTTTTAAACTTTGGATACTTACTACGTCCAGCAAAGAAATTATTGTACGCAACTTGTAACCTTTTAACGTTTTGTTGCAATACAGTTGAGTCTATTTCCTTGTACCACGGGCGTGTTTTCTTTAAAATCGGAAGGTTCGTTATTTGTATCTCTTCAGCAGTTTTTAACTTAATCTCCCCAGTTTTCTTCTTAACCTTATAAATATCTCCAGTATCAGAAGTAGCTGAATTAGATGATACTGAACAGGTTAAAGGACAAGCAGTACCTTTATTCCTTAAATTACAATACTCCCCTTGCACGAATCTCTCTTGATAAGTCACCTCCCTGTCAGCAAGATTGTAATTGTAATTAGCTCTTAGCATATCAATCCAACTAAGAACCTTTAAGGTCTGCTTCTTATTTGGTTTTAACTTGTTTTGATATCCTAAAAGCATTTATTGCAACGTTTATTGTAGATGTGCTATTGATGTCTACATAACTATAGCGTACAAATCCGTAAAAATGCAGCAATACAGAAGAAAAAATCATACTGTTTCAATGATTAATTTTCATCTTGTATGGATACCAAAACGCAGAAAACGAGTATTGATAGGGGATGTAGAAAAAAGATTGAGAGAAATTATTTGGGATACCTGCAAAGAAAAAGACTGGAAGATTATCGCATTGGAAATCATGCCAGATCACGTTCATTTATTCGTTAATGTTTTACCTGATATCGCAGCTCGTCAGGTTGCAGCACAAATCAAAGGTAGAAGTTCTAGGTACTTAAGAAAAGAATTTCCACATCTATTAAAACTACCTAGCTTATGGACTCACTCGTATTTTGTTTCAACCGCTGGTAGCGTCAGCAATGAAACTATTAGAAGATATATTGAGGAACAGCGGCATCATGACGTAACCTAAGATTGACTGCACGTAAACGTGCTAACTCGTTCTACATCTCCCGCCTAAAGGCTGGGAGTTTTGAACTTCGACAAGTTCTATAACTTATCATTAGCACCATCTATCGAGGAACTTTACCAATATATTGAAGAAGCAGATAAGGTTTACTACTGTGCTATTGCTTCTGTACTGAGTTTGTATAACTCAAATACGCATGCAAGTACAACACAAATTAACAGGTTTTTCAACCTGGGAAATCAGTTACTGCAACAGTATGTTTACCTTCATCTACAAAGCGCAGGACTTCACCCCGACTATGGAATTCTACACCGTGATACTGATCACGAACTTCCTTTAGCATGGGACTTGAGTCGAGAACTTAGCGCTCCGATTGTGGATGATATGGTGTTGAATTTCATTCGCAATCTTGGTAACACTAACGGTAATGGTAACGGTAAAAGGAACGGAAGAAGATATCACACCTACCTGAAGAAATTTTTGCAACATTGGGAAGGAAAATTAAAATCTTTTATTCTGCACCCTTATGTTGGGGAAATTTCTTACCGTCAATGTATTGAGTTCCAGGTGAAAGAATATATTGCATCTTTGCTCGGTAATGTGGATTATTACCGTCCCCTAGCATTGAATGTTTTTCGTTCTCCCAACAATTTCACCAATGCGGTTGAAAACCAAAAATCAACACTAACCTTGGTGAAATAAGTAAAAAGTTAAAGGTTAAAAGTTAAAAGAAATTCCACTGACAGACAAGTAATATCATGTCCGGTTAACCACTATTTATTGTGTTAACCCTACTTCCCAATCACAATAAATATTTTGTTCAGCCACTTACGCTGCTTTAAAGATGGAGTTTCTTTCTTTTGTCCCTTTCCCTTTTCCTTTTGACTTTTTACTTTTTACTTAAAAGAAATCATGTTTTATTTAGTTTGTTATGACATTGTTAGTGACACCCGTCGCAACAAAGTGTCGAAACTCCTAGAAAGTTATGGATTAAGAGTCCAAAAGTCAGTTTTTGAGTGCGTTCTAGATGAGGAGCAGTATAAAAAGATTTCTAAACTCCTGATGCGACTGGTTAACAAACGGGAAGACCAAGTGAGATTTTATCCGATGTCTGCACACAATCGTTGCAAAGTTGCAGTAGTAGGAACACGACCCGAATTTAACATCGATGATGCTGCATTCATAGTTTGAAGTTTGACGGTTGATTGTAAAAAATCACACTGTAGAGACGCGCCATGGCGCGTCTCTACAAATAAACCTATTGCTAACGGTACCTAATCGCTAATCCCCAATCCCTGATCGCCATGTTCTCTATCGAACAACTGAAATTTGCATGGTTGCAAGTCCGTGGGGGAAGTCGTAGTGCTGGTGTTGATGATATTACTGTTGATTTGTTTGCTGGGGTTGTTGATCAACAATTATCTGTTATGCTGCGCCAGTTACAACAGGAATCTTATCGTCCTAGTCCCGCTAAAGGATTTTATGTCAGTAAAAAAGGTGGTGGTAAACGCTTAATTGGTATTCCTACTGTGCGTGACAGGATCGTACAACGCTTGATACTAGAAGAACTGTATTTTCCCTTAGAAGATACTTTTCTTGATTGCAGTTATGCTTATCGTCCCGGACGCAATATTCAACAAGCCGTACAACATCTTTATTCTTACTATCAGCTTCAACCAAAGTGGATTATCAAGGCTGACATTGCCGATTTTTTTGACAGTATTGCTTGGGCTTTGTTGTTAACTGCATTGGAGAATTTACAGTTAGAACCAGTCTTATCACCATTAATTGAAGCACAATTGCAAGCAGGAATTGTCATATCTGGAAAAACTCTGTACCCAGGTCAAGGAGTTTTACAAGGTGGTGTACTTTCTGGAGCCTTAGCTAATTTATACCTGACTGAATTTGACCGAAAATGTCTGTGCAACCAGATAAATTTAGTGCGCTACGGGGATGATTTCGCCATCGCTTGTAGTAGTTGGAACGAAGCAAATCGCATTCTCGACAAAGTTACTACTTGGTTGGGAGAACTTTATTTAACTCTACAACCAGATAAAACACAGGTTTTCGCACCCGATGACGAGTTTACTTTTCTGGGTTATCGGTTTGCAGGGGGAAAAGTCTATGCACCACCTCCACCAGAACCGAGACGAGATGGGGAATGGGTGGTTAATCCTTCTGGTACTCCTTATTTTCGTCCCAAACAACGTCCCCTCAAATTTGAATCTCGTCCTCCCAAAGCTTGCAGTATCGATAAACCCGTTAATTTTCCCCGCGCTCCAATTTCTCATTACTGGCAAGATTCTATGTCTACATTATATGTAACCGATCAAGGTTCGTTTTTGAAGGTTAAAAATCAGCAATTTCACGTATTCTATCAACGGGAACTACGAATAAAAGTTCCCGTAAGTAGAGTAAGTAATATTGTTTTGTTTGGTTGTTGTAATGTGTCCCATGGTGCTGTGAGCATGACTTTGCGGCGCAGAATTCCCATTATGTATTTGTCCCAGAGGGGGAGATATTTCGGACGCACCGCAACGGAAGGAATGGCGAAAGTTGAATATTTAGCACGTCAGGTGATATGTTCTCAAAATCCTGAGTTTGTGAGAAAACAAGCTGAAGCAATTGTGCAAGCAAAGTTACATAATTCCCGTATATTATTGATGCGGTTAAATCGTCGTCGTCCATCAAAAAAAGCAGCTTCTGCAATCAATTTAATTGCTGATTTGATGAATGATTTATGTCAAGCTGATTCCATGGATGCACTGCGAGGATATGAAGGAAAAGCTGCAAATTTATATTTTCAAGCTTTGGGTTCTTTATTTACAGGAGTATTTGCATTTGAGAAACGGACAAAGCGTCCACCAACTGACCCAATCAACAGTCTTTTAAGCTTAGGATATACCTTATTGAGTCAAAATGTTTTCTCATTTGTGCAAGCAGTGGGCTTACATACTCACTTTGGTAATCTTCATGTACCCCGTGATAACCATCCAGCTTTAGTTAGCGATTTAGTAGAAGAATTTCGCGCCCAGTTGGTAGATTCCTTGGTATCTTACTTGATTAATTCTAAAATTTTTACACCGGAAGAGTTTACATCACCGGATGAAAGGGGAGGAGTATATCTTCAACCACATTCATTGAAAAAGTATCTCAAGCATTGGGAAGAAAGGTTACAATCTGAGCTAACTCACGTTAACACAGGATATCAAGTAAATTTCCGGCGATGTCTGGAGTTGCAAGTCCGGGAGTATGTAGCTTGTTTGATGGGTGAAGTTGAGGTATATCGACCAATGATTTGGAAGCTATAATTATACTTATAATGGAATAAATCATCAGTTAAACTAATTGATTCATAATGATTGATAAGCATTTGAGGGGGTCACACAATGGCTAGAACCCGCATTCTTACGTTGACCCCCACGAATGGCTTACCAGGTAAGGGTTTGAGGGCGGTTAACAGTGAGTTTATTGAGAGTAATTCCTAATAATTTGAGCAAAAACTTGACCCCCTCAAATCAAGGGGTGTACAATCGGCTCGTGGTAAGGCTTCCAGAAGCCTAGCCTTTTAACTTCCTCGGAAGTTTAACTAATGGAAACATATTGCTAGCGACTTTAATATGTTTTTGAGTCTTCTTCTTTTAACTTCCTCGGAAGTTTAACTAATGGAAACAGGAATAGTTGCATGAGCATAGAGCTTCTCTACAACTTTTAACTTCCTCGGAAGTTTAACTAATGGAAACCGTTGGTAGCTTTATACCAGTTTTTTCCTCGAAAAATCTTTTAACTTCCTCGGAAGTTTAACTAATGGAAACTACGTTGGGTTTTCGATAAACATTGAAAATCCACCACTTTTAACTTCCTCGGAAGTTTAACTAATGGAAACTTTATCAAGGGACTGATCAATGTCAGTTACTTTCTCCTTTTAACTTCCTCGGAAGTTTAACTAATGGAAACCCGCAGTAAGCTCTGCGGGATCAGTCACTGCTCAACTTCAGCTTTTAACTTCCTCGGAAGTTTAACTAATGGAAACAGTAAAAGAGTGGAAATCATCCCTTCAAATAAATTATACTTTTAACTTCCTCGGAAGTTTAACTAATGGAAACAAGAACGCACATAACAGTGTTATAAGTATAATGACTTTTAACTTCCTCGGAAGTTTAACTAATGGAAACGCTTCTTTAATTTGTTAAGATGTCGCCACCCTGTAAACTCTTTTAACTTCCTCGGAAGTTTAACTAATGGAAACTAAATTGAGCAATGATAAAAATAAATTCAACAACTTCCTTTTAACTTCCTCGGAAGTTTAACTAATGGAAACCTTGAATGCTGATGAAGTAAATGAATTCATCATTCCACTTTTAACTTCCTCGGAAGTTTAACTAATGGAAACATGACTTTTTGAGCACCTTCTTGAATTATGCGAATTCTTTTAACTTCCTCGGAAGTTTAACTAATGGAAACACCTTATAGACTCCTGGTATTTTTTTTATCTTATTATTCTTTTAACTTCCTCGGAAGTTTAACTAATGGAAACTCACAGGTAGAAAGTCTGGCAGTATACCATCTTTTACTTTTAACTTCCTCGGAAGTTTAACTAATAGACCCGTCCTAAAATTCGCAAGCCAATGTTTACAAGGCTTTGAGACAAATCCTTGCAGATTACCTTTTAACGTAAAAACTAGAGTTTGATACAGTTACTGATAGTTTAGAGCGAAAATATACAGTCTGAT
>NZ_JASJDK010000097.1 GCF_030065675.1 Mastigocoleus sp. MO_188.B34
CTCAAAAGACTTACAAAAATCATCTACATGACAAAACAAAGCATCTAAACTGAACATAGGACAGGCTGCTGATTTGATGTTATTCTCAGCTTACTACCTGTCCTTTTTCTTATCCCGAACTCAGGTTCTATTAGACGTTTTCTTCCCCCTCCTTGCTTGCGAATCTGACTTAAGTTTCTAGTCTGTTTCAGTGGAGTATCTAATTCCTGTTCAAGTTCCCGAATACCTGCTCTAATAGTTTTAGGAGATAGACCTGTAGCCTCGGAAACTAGGGTAATTCCACGTCTACCAATAGTTGTTGCTTCTATTCCAGCCCAAAGCCGCGTTACCTTTTCATTCAAGTATGGAGCTAGGGCATTAAACCTATCTTTGATAGACTCAGCGCTTAACATGTTCACTTTTGAATCAGATTTATGAAGTTCGTTCTAGGTAATGACTAAAAAAGAGACAGGCGCTTGCGCCAATCATTTGCAAATAAGTACAACTGAATAACCAAACAATTCAAAGGTATTTAAAATACGTTTAATAACATTCATTTTGAGTGTTACGATATCAGAATACTAACTTTAAATTACCCTTGCAGCATATATAGCTATAGGTAGAACTATAGCGGAATTTAAATTACGGGCTTAAGATACATTGTTATAAATTGCAAGGCACCATAGTAACATTTTTCTAGTATTACAATTATTAAAAACAACTTATATTGCACAAGAAATCAGGGGTTATATAATGAATAATATAAATCAAGAACAATACTCATTTAGCATCGTAGATTAATAAGATTAAATAGCTTTAATGTGATTTTCTTAATAAAAGTATTGTTTTAAAATATTCCTTAAATTGACTGGCATATTAGCTCAAAATATTTATTAGCCGAAATATTGGATAGGTTAAAAGATTTCTTTATCTGATGAGTAAAAGCTAAACGTACGTAAAAAAAAACGTGAATATTCACAAATTTCAACATTTATTTAGGTACATTTTGGGAATTATTATTTATTATAAAATTCCTTAATTTTAGACTTAAGATCAAAGAAGGGCGTACCATTAAATTACGAATAAAATTACTAAAGGTACGCATTTTAAACTGTTTATTTTTACAATTTAATTTTTACAATAATTCTCAAATTCACTAACTAGGGCTTGCTGTTAGAAAAGTTATTTGGTGTGTTTAGGGAATAGGAAACGGGGAACAGGGAACAGTTTTACCCCTATTTTTTCAAATTTTTTGCAGTCCAAAAAATTGCGAATGGAAGGTTTTGAAACTTTATATGCTTATTCTCTTGCACTTTTTTCCACAAAAATAGCTTGAAAAGCTTACAAGATAAGAGTTTTAAAGTTATTCAGCAGACCCTAACTAATCGTATTGTGTTGCTTTTTCGTAATCGCCAATCGCATAGCAAGCGACTTTTAAACTTGCACGAGCTTGTTCCTCACTGCGAGGATTTTTATTTCGAACTAAGTTTAAACGTTGTTCGTAGTAATCAATAGCTTTTTGATAATCACCTAAAGCTTCATGAGCTACACCCAATTTACCCAAAGATTGCTCTTGCGCTCTTTCATCATCAATTTCTCGAGCAATCTCTAAACTTTGTTCGTAATAAGTAACAGCTGTTGTGTGCTCTCCTAGAGCACAATAAGCATTACCAAGATTTTTTAACACTTGCTCTTCACCCCATTTATCTTTGAGTTGACGGGCAAACTCTAAACTTTGTTCTTGACATTCAATTGCTTGTGGTAAATTATTTAATGCTTTATATACCAATCCTAAATTATTGAATGCAGCAATTATAGAGCGACAATCTTTTAATTCCCGACATATCTGCAAACATTGCTGCAAATTTTCAACAGCTTCCTTATATCTACCTAAGTGACGCTGGGCGTTACCTAAGTAAGAAAATGCTTGGATTTTCACCTGCAGATTATTAGAATCTTTCATTACCGACAAACATTCTTGGGAATAGACGATCGCACTTTTATAATCTTGTGAACTGTAAGCTACAAGCGCTAAACAAGAAAGTGCTTGTCCTTGTTGTTGCAATTTCCCAAATGCTTGAAATAAGGCTAGTGCTTGCTGCAGAGATTCAATCGCTCTGACAAACTCACCAACTTGTTGATGTTCGATACCATGCCGTAATAGCATAGTTGCTTGTAATAAATAATCCTCAGCTTGTTCTTTGGCTGTGGGCTTTTCTATATAAGAATCTTCATATAATTTTTCATCAGAATTTTCATAAAAATTGTGGGTTATTGTGTCACGTTTCCCGAGTACGAAGTCGTTTTCTGGTATTTGTACGGAAACAGTGTTTTTACTGGTAGAATCACATCCGCCTTCGCTCATTAACCAATACCTATTTTGTATGACTTTGAGTCCAGTGTTCCCAATGTTACTCTTCAATTTTCATGTTAATGATATACTTCACAACAACTTCATGGGAAATATATTTCCATTTACCTTATACATTCCCATGGATTTGATTGTTTTTTTTTAATGAGCGAAATTTACAAAAAATTAACACTAAATAAGATATAAAATATCAAGAATATTATTTCAATAATTTTTAATAGCACATAGTCATTGTTCAGTTAAATCATAATCATTAGCTTCTATGGAAATTAGAAATACTTCAGTACAGATAAACCTTCACATTTATCAGTCAGTTCAAAGGTTGAACTGGCTAGTAGGGTTAGGAATAATTTTAAGTTCTTTTACATTCCCTGATTTGGTCGTCCTAGGACAAGAAAGTACAGATTTGCTTATTAATCAGCAAAAAGAAGCATGTAATAAATTCAAGGAAGAGAAATCAAAAGATAAACATGTAGATATTGCTTCCACTGGTCTAATACCTGGTACGCAGACCATATCAGATGAATTACAAAATGTGCAAATTCAACTAGTAACTGCAAGAAATCGCTTTCAAGAGAAGCATCCAGTTATAGTCAATCTAAAAAGAAGAGAAAAAGCACTTGAGAAATTGCTGTTGCAACGTGTAAAAAGTACCTGCCAAACTTTAAAGTAAATATACAAATTTTGATAATACTTATAGTTTTTACTTTTATTATTCCAACAACCAACCAAATAATTCCCCGAGAGTTAATTGAAAAGCTTTAGCAAAATCAGGTACGGGTAAAACATCTGTTGCGAGTTCAAAAAATGCAGGTTGTTGCTTAGGAAAATAAACTAATACAGACTGTTCGCTGGGATCTATCAGCCATCCCAATTGGGTACCATTATCTAAACAGTGAAGAATATTTTTGGTAACTTTAGTTTGACTTTGCTCTGGAGATAAAATTTCAATTGTCCAGTTTGGTGAAATCTTGAAAGAATCAGCTATTTCGCCATTGCTATCGCGGGGTATTCTCTCCCATGTAAATACACTTATATCAGGTACGGTGGAACGTTCGCCAAAGGTACATCTGAGTTCAGAGAACGCACGAGCTGTTTTTTGAGGTTTGAGTGCAAAATTAATGGCAGTGGATAGTTCAGTCTGAATTGCACTATGTTTTCCTTTCGGCATCGGTTTCTGAATAATTTTTCCGTCTACGTATTCACTGGGGGGCTTAGTTTCTGGTAATACCAAAAACTCTTCTAGAGTGATGGATTTAGATGAAGTTGTAACCATAATTTGGTTTTCCGTTCAATCCTATGGTTGTCTTGATTGCATTTTATCTTGATCGCCCCAAGGGACAAATTTAGAGTCTTGTCATCTTTTGGTGATAAGCCCAAAGGGCAGAGGCTACGCCGACGCCGCAGGCTCTAGCCGAAGACATCCCAGTAGAAACGCGTCAAACAGGTAGAGAGCAAAGGTGGAAGAAGTGAAATTTTAAATATTTATTTTGTTTAAAGTTGCAACTAATATACTTTGCATTTCTTCGACCTCATTCATGATATGGGAAAAAAGGTCTTTTTCGACTAAAGCGACTTCCTTAGCAATGATGAATTGTGTGTCGAGTTCCCTCAAAGAACCTAATGCAATATGTAAAAATTGTATATATTCTTGCTTTGAGCGTCTTCCGTAGCCCTCTGCAATAGCAATATTAGATGCAACAGATACAGATGAGCACCGTATTTGACTGGTCAATCCATACAATTCGGATTGAGGAAATAGGTGTGTAAATTTGTAGCAGTTAATGGCAAGTTGGACGGCTCATTGCCATATAAATTGATTCCTGTAGCTCATAGCTTCAGTTCTACGGGTAATAAAGTACTTGATCACCAAAAGCTGACAAGAGCCTTTGTTTGTCATAACTTCACAGTGACAGTTTTTACTTCTGTGTAATGCTCTAAACAATACTCGCCTAGTTCGCGTCCCATACCTGATTGTTTGAATCCACCGAAAGGTGCAGCAGCATCAAAAACATGATAGCAATTGACCCAGACCGTACCAGCACGAACATTATTAGCGATCGCATGGGCTTTGGTAATATCTTGGGTCCAGACACCAGCAGCAAGACCGTACATAGTGGTATTTGCTAGCTCAATGACCTCATCGATGTCTTTAAATTTGATAATGCTCATCACCGGACCAAAAATTTCCTCTTGAGCAATTTTCATCTCATTTTTGACATCTGCGAATACTGTTGGTTGAATAAAGAAACCACGATCGCCAACTTGATGACCACCACATAACATTTTTGCACCTTCACGCATACCCGATTCAATGTAGCTCATCACTTTATCGAATTGGTCTTTGTCCACTTGGGGACCTTGTTGGGTATTAGGATTGAATGGATCGCCAACAATACGTTTTTTAGCTTTTTCTACGCTAAGTGCAACAAAATCGTCATAACATTTTTCTTCCACGAACAGACGGGAACCTGCATTACAGCACTGTCCTTGGTTGAAGAATAAGCTGTGATGAGCGCCTTCAATGGCTGCATCCATATCTGCATCTGCAAAGACGATATTCGGGCTTTTACCACCAAGTTCTAAAGTTATCCGCTTTAGGTTACTTTTAGCTGCAGCTTCCATCACTAAATGTCCGACCTCAGTAGAACCGGTGAAAGCCAATTTATCTACATCCATGTGACGAGCGATCGCAGCTCCAGCAGTGGGTCCATATCCTGATAAAATATTAACTACTCCTGGAGGGAAACCAGCTTCAATAATTAATTCCCCGACCCGCAAAGCTGAAAGAGGGGTCTGTTCCGCAGTTTTCATCACCACTGTATTACCAGTACATAAAGCAGGTCCCAATTTCCATGCTTGCATTAGTAATGGAAAATTCCAAGGGATGATTTGACCCACCACACCCACTGGTTCGTGACGAGTGTAGCAGAAATATGGTCCATTAATAGGAATAGTCTTACCTTGTACCTTGTCTGCCCAGCCGGCATAATAGCGGTAACAACGGATAACTAAGCCCAAGTCACCGTAGGAAAGCTTCAGGGGTTTACCATTATCTAAAGTTTCCAGTTGCGCCAACTCATCAATATTTTGCTCGATTAAGTCCGCTAATTTGTAGAGTAATTCACCGCGACGAGTTGCGGACATCTGACGCCATTCTTTACCATGAAAGGCATTTTTAGCGGCTTCTACAGCCTTATCCACATCTGCTGCATCTGCTTCAGCAACGTTACAGATTACTTCACCTGTCGCAGGGTTAATCGTTTCAAATCTTTTACCACTAACACTTTCTACCCATTCATTATTTATTAGTAGCTTGGTTGGACCGATTTTCACCCGTTTTTCTGGTCTGGTGGTTGTAACCATATAGTCCTCCAATACTTTATTTTTTAAAAGTTTTTTGAACGTATTTATATGCTGGTTCGGTTACATAACACTTCTTGATTTTTTTATCTATATTTAACTTTTTCTTTACAGTATTTAATAGTTTCTTTGCAATAACTTTATATAAAAAAGAATATTAACCCCCCTGCAAGTTTGCAGAGGGGAACGGAATACGGGGGAGCCAGATCAAGTGTAATCTGTTCATAGGAAATTGTCGCGGATAAAAAGTGAAATATTCACTCAATCCTTAATCTAATGGGCAAATAACTATTTAGTAATTACTGTTTTGCGATAATTAATTTCCAGATTTCACCCCACCCAAAGTCCTTGGGTAAATCTCACGGATAGACTAGCAAGGGTAATTGCGAAAAAACTCAAAGTTAAATATCCCCAACGGGAATAACGAGAGACTAATATACCTAACACAAGGCTAGTAGAGACAATACCGTAACTCAAACGATTTAGTGACATAGTGCTTCCAGAAGCAAAAAGTAATCCCAAGCCACACCACCCATATATAACCGCGATCATGCTAAGCTCCTGGCGTAGGTGCCACAATAAATAACCACTACCAATGGTCGCCATAGTATTTATTAAAGGATCTCCGGCTAACAACCAAAGTAGAAAAGTTAAAACAATAATTCCGCTACCAACCTTTTCTGCACCCAATTTAGCTCGGGAACGCCACAATAAATAACCCAGAGTAATAATCAATGTGAATAAAATAGGATGTAAAGGGTCTTGAATGAAACCATGTTTCCAATTGCTCGTACCTGCAACTATTTGCACTAACATTTTCAGCCAACCTTCCCAGTCAAATCCTAAAGAATCACGCCATCCTTTCTGAGCAATGATAAAAGCAAGGGGTTCGCCAAATTGAATTGCACAATAAAGACTATATAGAAGTAAGCCAATAGCAGTAGCGAATCCAGCAAAATATGCACCTATTGGTTTACGTTGTTTCCAAGCAGTAATTATAAAAGTTGGAATCAGAGCAAGTCCCGTGGGACGAGTTGCTGTAGCCATTGCACCCCACAAAGCAGTCCAAACATATTGTTTGCGATCAAAGGCTTGTAAGGCTGCAATACTGAGAAACAAGTATAATCCTTCCGTATAAATAACACCTGCAAACATGGAAGCTGGAATCCAAGTTAGAACTGCAACACTCCAAATAGCGGCTTTAGTGCCATTATATTGTTTAATCCAGAAGTACAAACAATAACATGCTAAACAAAATGACAAGTTATTTAGCAGCATTCCAGCAATTTCAAACCGTAAACCCAAAATCATCAATCCCTTCACCATTAAAGGAAATAAGGGAAAGAAAGCAACATTATGTGCTCCACCATCATTTGTAAATTCATAACCGCTAGTAGCGATATTGTAATAATGTTCGCTGTCCCAAGAACTAAAGACTTCCCAGCCAAATTGAGGAGATACACCCCCGGGGGGTGCGGGTAAGTTGGGAGCTAGGTATAGCATTACTATCCAAATTAGTAATCGACTGCTCAGCCATATTGCACCCGGAAGTAAGATGTCATTTGTCCATATAAATTTTCTGCCAAATAACTGAATTTGCACCATAAACCAATTGCATTACTGGGACATATTTATAACAATTATTTGTCACAAAGGTAGAAAAATTGGTATTGTATCAAACATTTAATCGTCAAATCAAAAACTAATTGTAGCTTGCTGAATAGCTTAAAATTGGCGTTGCTAAAACAATATTTATTTTCACGAAATTTATTTTCACGAATGATTTAGGAACGAGAATTGAATATAGCGGTTTTCATTTGAATCAAATACATTTTCTAATTCCCAAATGTAGAGACGTAAAATTTTACGTCTCTACGAGGTGTACTACACTCAACCGAAAACCGCTATAATATCAAATCCGTTAGCATCGGAATTATATATTTTATATGAACAAAGGTTCAGAGTTTTTTCAATCACCTTTTAAATCATTCCAAAGTAAACGGAAAGAATATAACCTGTAATTCTGAAATTTGGAATGGTGCGTTACGCGATGCTAACAGCACCCTACTTTTGTGCTTTATTTAATCCATATTCCTTAAATCTATATTCCTTAGTATTGCTATATGGTATGAATTTTAAATATTCTCTAAAAGGCTCGATAAAGCATTCCAAGCTGCTTGGATGATAACTTGATAGCGTTGTTCAGATATATCAACAGTTTGTGCTTCTTGGCGATTTGCTCCCAGTAAACCGATATTTTTTCCCAACTCAACAGCTAAAACAATACCTTCTGGATTTTTAATTCTTAATTCACCTGAAAACTGATTAGGATAAATTGCGCAGATGTAGCGACGGTGATTATACTCAAAAGAACTTTTAATTGGTTTTTTTATTACTTTGGGAAATAAATTAGAACTGTCTGGAAGCCGAACTCCTAATATCTCCAATTCGATAGTGGTGTTACCATTAAAATAGTTTTCTCGAAGTTTATAAGCAATATCTACTCGTTTTGGTAAAGGGAAATAATCGCGCCAGCGCCATGCGATCGCTTTAATTTTATGATGTCGATCACCAATGGTTTGACATAATGTTAATTTAATATGACCTTTACCGACTGTTTTTTGGTCGAGAACCTGGACATCAGGAGTCCAAAATATCGGGTCGGGATTTTCTATCCCACAGGGTTCTAGAGTATTTAATTCCTCATAAAGTTCACGATTGATTTGATCGAAACTTACTGGAGCGTCAATTTTGAGGAGAGATTTAAGATGGTGAACTTCCAAGCAGCGGTTAGCAAATTCACTCAAACGTTGACGGAAAGCATCTAAGTTTTTTGTCGGTAAGGAAAATCCCCCCGCAGCTTTATGTCCACCATATTTACCTAACAGGTCGTCGCAAAATTCTAAGGCTTCAAATACATGGAATTCGGGAATTCCCCGCGCAGAACCGCGAATAGTTTCATTATCTTCATAGGTACCGATAAACACCGGGACACCATAACGTTCTAATAACCGAGAAGCAACAATACCAATCACACCATGATGCCAATTTGGTTGGATAATTACCAGTACCCGGTCATCTTTGAGAGATAAAAGATATTCTGTTTCTACAACTGCGATCGCTGATTGCTCAATTTCCTCACACATTTCTTGACGCTGACGGTTAATACCCTCACATTGCATCGCACGTTCGAGGGCTATTCCCATATCGTCGGTGGTGAGTAATTCAATAATTATTTGGGGGTCACCAATTCGACCGATCGCATTAATTCGCGGTCCCAAGCGAAAACCAATATCTTCTGGTTTTAAAGTTTTTAAAGATTTATTATTAGGATTTTGATTTAAATTATTAGTCGTATTTGAATTTGTATTTGAGCTTGAATTTATATTTGAGTTTGAATTTGAATTTATATGCGATCGTGAATTTGAGTTGATATTTGCGTTTGGAGTTAACGAAGAAGAATTATTTTGTGATTCCATTCCCCTTGCTTGTACCCCAGACATTTGAATTAGAGCTTGGACGCCAGGTAAACTTGATTTGGGTAATAATTGTAAACCACGTTTAAGCCAGCGACGATTCACCCCAATCAAAGGAGCCAAATCTGCAATGGTTCCCAAAGTAAATAATTCCAGCATCGGTTTATTAATATTTTGAGCCGATCCCATTTGTTGAGCCAGACATACGGCTAAAATATATGCTACACCTACCCCAGCAACTCCATAATAAGGAGAAGCCGGTGAAATTAATTTGGGGTTGAGAATAGCATTAGCCGGGGGTAACTTTTGGGGAATATCGTGGTGGTCGGTGACAATTACTTTTAAACCAAGTTCTCTAGCTCTGGCGATCGGTTCAAATGCAGAGATACCATTATCTACCGTTAGAACTAACCCAACACCTTCATTATGGAAATCTTCAATAATACGTTTGTTAATCCCATAGCCTTCATGCATTCTGCTGGGAATCGCATAATCTACTCGAGCGCCCAACCAACGCAAACTTCTTAACAACAAAGCAGTAGATGTCATCCCATCAGCATCGTAGTCACCGCAAATAGCAATTTTTTCCTCTGTGGCGATACTTTGTTGTAATAATTCCAAACTAATAGCTAGATCGGGAAATTCTTCTAATGGTGAAGGTAATTTTAATGATTCTGGACTTAAAAAGACCTGTGCATGTTCTACTGTTTCGATTCCACGATTAATTAACAGTTGATTAATGATGGGCGATAAATTCGTGGATTCAGCCAGCTTGTTTGCTAATTCTAAATTCTGCGGGTATATGTACCAGCGCTGATTAGGTAAGCGTTTGCGATTTTGTGAAATTTCGGGTTTAGAAAATTCTGATTTAGATTGATAGGTCATTGGTAATTTGTCACTATATGTTGGTCATTTGTCATCTGCCATTTGTTTTACATGTGCAAAAAATATCGGCGTTAACCGAAATAATGGTAACGAACGACCAACGACTAGCGACCAATTACAAATTACATTTACCAATTACAAATTACAAGTTAGCTGTTACCATAAATGCTCTTCCCATCACGCATAGATTACGATGTCCAGAAAACCCCGTGATATCAAATCAGGATACTGCTACCACATTACCACTCGCTGTAATAACCGTGAGTTTCGCTTAACTCGCCACGAATGTCGTCAAGTGTTCCTTTATGCGTTGAAAAAGGCATTAGAAAAGTTCAACTTTAAGCTTTATGGTTTGTGTATAATGTCGAATCATTGTCATTATTTGCTTGAACCATTGCAACCAGAAGAACTACCGAAAATAATGCACTGGCTGAATTGGTATACTGCTATGTGCTTTAACCGAATGCTTAACCGCACCGGACATTTTTGGGAAAAAAGATATCACAGCAGTGGCTTTGAAACTACTGACTATCAAAGAGCTTTAAATACCCTCAGATACATTCATGCAAATCCCAAAACAGCGGGAATGAAAAAAGGATTCTTTTATGATTTCTCGAATTACGGCACTCATGATAAGTTGACTACGGATGGACTTACCCAATGGCATCCTGCGTTTTTATCCCTGGGTAAATCACTGGAAGAATGTGCAGCGAGGTATCGGGGATTTTGCAAAAAATATAAACCTGCAACAAAACAATCGAAATCCTATCATTGGGGGAGCAAGCTGTTACCAAAGGTAGTGAAGAGTAAGCAGAAGAAAAAAACTTCCCCAGGACAAATGCGCCTTCCTTGGGATGATTGGGAAGTTGCGCATACTGAAGTTCAGGATGTAGCTCAAAAGTTTGTTATGGCTAACTGCTACGATCCCAAAGTTGCTATGCAGTTTTTTTGACTTTAAAAAGTTTGATTGATTCCTAAAAAGTTTGATTGATTTATTTTGACTTTTTTGTGACTTACTCTGTTCGTCTTTCAAGATGCGGCTTATCCCAAAATTGCTCCATGCAGTTTTTTTATTTTATTTAATTTTGACTTTTTAATTTTGACTTTTGACTTTTTTTGATGGTGCCAGGTATCCACAATCAATCCTATCACAAATGAATAAAGAAGTATTGACAAATCACCTTGAAAAAACTATATTTTACTTATTCTTTTTCTTTTTTTTTATACATTAATTTTTTTTTCCTTATCATCTTATAGTTTTTTATTATATTAAATTATTTCTCAACTTTTTCCTTCAACAATTTAAACACCATTCAACAATTTAAACAAAAATCATTCTACCCTTCTTTCAATTTAACAATTACTTCCCCTATACCTTCTCTCATACTCTCACCAAATATTTTCTTCACCATATTTAACTTATTATTAAAATCCCCATCCCACATCCATTCTAACACTTTCAACAACACTTTATTCTCCCACCTTTCTTTCATCTGCGCACCCAATTCACTCTCCCACTTCCACCAACTTCCTTTCCACTTTTTATTATATACTTCGTATAAGTAACACCAATGAATTAGTTTCCACACACAATATACTTCGTATAAGTAACACCAATGAATTAGTTTCTCATTATTCTTATCAAAATACTCATCATAAATTCCATCATCTCCTCTATTTAACAGTATTTCAAAGAATCCACCTTTGTTTTGTGTTACCTTTTTTTTGATTTCTGTTATTTTTTGATACCTTTCTTCTTTTATCTTTTCTTTTTTCTCTGTCGTTACTGTACGTAGTGTGTACTTCTCCCAAAGCTCTTTTATATATTTATTATCTTTTTCTTCACCTTCACTCTGTTGTCCGTATACATATAAACTTTCTAAATCTGCTTTAAGCCACTCTTTGTTATCAAGATATTCACGCAATTGGAAATATTCAGAAGGTATACCTTGCGGTGAAACGTCCAGAAGTTTTTTAATCGCTCCATTTCGTAGAGTATATTTATCTTCTTGATCGTTACCCCCCTTTCCCGAAGGAGACCACCTAAGAAGTGTTTTTATTTTTGGGTCACTGTTTATCCAATAATTAGCATTGCCTTTTTTCGGTCGAGAACTTGGAAGTTGTGAAGTGCTATATTCTGATTTATCTGAAAAATTTTCTAATTCAGCAAGTAGTTCATTATTTTTCTGTAGTTCAAAAAGAAGACGAGGATGTTTGAGTGTAAGTGCAACGAACTTACCTATTTGTCCTATAGTTAGCTTTTCAGATTCTTCTTTCACTCCAATAGAATAATAACAAATGTAACTCTTGAGTGTAAGTAAGTTTATATATTGCTTTAAACGACGAGGATTGTTATCAAAAAAATCAATAACTACTTCCATAAGCTTGTTAAAAGCATCGTCTTTTTTGTTTAAACCTTTATCAATAATGGGGAATACAGCTAAGTCTTCTGTATTTGTATCTTTTTGATTTGTATCTTTTTGATTTGTATATTTTTTTGTTCCTAGTAAGTCCTTTAATATATTTTCTTCAGAAGGTTTAGGTACTGAAAACGGTAATTGAATAAACTTTTCCATATAACTAAAACCATAGTTCAACTTGTGAATTGAACTATCATTATTGTTTGCGGAATTTTCTTGGTTTTCTTCTTGAAGGGACGGCAAAAAGTCCAGTATACCCTTTTGCTTAAATGTGATACCAGCTGCTACTTTTTCTCGATCGATACCCAAGATAAAAACTAGATTTGAGTTATTTGAAATCATCAGATTCAGAGCTTGTAATAAATCAGCTGATTTACCCAATTCACAACGGTCAAGGTCATCAATAAAAACATAAACCTTCTCATCTTTACCTACATATGCTTCCACAATCTTCCTAAAGTCTGCGTGGAAAGTCTCAATGAAAGGGACTTGAACCTGATAGTTAGGTGATTGAATAATTTTTTTTAAATCGTTTCTTAGGTCGCCAATAATATATTTTTGTAGTGAAACCCAAGAACCGATAGAAATCCCTAAAGTCCCAATAGCTCCTATAGGTGCTGCTTTCTCAACAAATGATTTTATCAATTTAGCTTGTGAACGACTAAGAATTTCAGAACCGTAAAATAGCCCCAAAAAAATAATACAAGCAAAACCGACAAAAACAAGATTAGCTAGCACAAACCGCCCAACTTTCATAATTGAAATTTCTGGTAATTGATCGTCTCCAGAGTAATTGTTCGAATAAAAGCGACTAACAAAAAGTTTAAACTTTCCACATATAACGGGTAAAAAATCACGAAAATTACGGATACGAGATGTTTGACGGATAAATTCGAGCGCAAATACAGCCCATAAAGCTTCAGCTTTATCGTGTCTCCAAGCATTAAACCAAACTATCTGGGTTTCTTGATTTAAACTTAACTTAAATTCTGATAATCTTAATTTAAATTTTAACTTTAATTCTAATAATCTTAATTTAAATTTTAACTTTAATTCTAATAATCTTAATTTAATAAATTTAAATATCTTGAATACAAAATCATTTATATATGGCAAGCACTTTTTGAATAAGTCATTTGATTTTTCTTGTGTTTTTCGTCTTTTACTCTCATCCTCTAGTGCTTGTGTTTCTCTTAGGTAATCTTCTTTAACCGCTTCTACTTTCTTATGAATGTCTTCCCTTTCATTTTCCCTAATTTTTATCAACTTTTTTTTCTCTAATTCTTCGGATTCCTTTTTAATCTGCGATTCAAGCTGTTTCATAAAAGAAGACTTACCACTACCCCATTCACCTTCAATAGAAATAGTTAGTGGTGCTTTCGTTTCAGGATTCGTTAAAAACTCAGCCATTGCTATAACATAAGGCTTAAAACCAAGCTTATCTTTCTCTGCTGGTAGATCGCCAGTAAGTTTGTTCTGGTTATCTTGAGATTCTGTCATTACTGTAGAAGGTAAGAATAATTTTGCAGGATTTATGTAATATAAACTTCACAAAATAGTTGTTAGTTTCCTGATCGCTAATCTTATTGAGAAGAAAAGAAAAGCTTTTAGTGATACGTCATGGGGCTGAAGAAGTGCTACTACTAGTCTAAGGTCATAGTAGCACTTAAATAAACAGTTTAATTATGAGGTGTTTAGCTGTTGTTTCACCTCTACTGCACCTAAAGCTTTGAGTGTGGAAATTTCTACTGGAGTCAAACCTTTAACGACTGTGATGTTCATCCCTTCACAAGGTTATTCGCTTAGTTGGGGTTTTGAGGCGCTTACCCGTTTTGGTTGGTATCCCAAAGCTTTATTGTCTCATCATCGCTACTATTGGCAAGGGTTACCCCATCGGGACTAAAGGTGACAGAACACTGGGGAACCTATTAGGAGAAAAACTAATACTAATTAAAACAGGACTTACGCAGCTATAGCTATCGTTGCGTAAGTCCTGCTATTAAATATTGATTTCTTGCAAAAAATCACCTGGTTGAAAATTATTAAATTGTTTTGTTGATTTTTGTGATAAAGATTTTTGAGGTTGTAAAGATTCGATTTTACTAGAAAACTTACTAGAAAACTTACTCGAAACTTTGCTCGAAACTGAATTATCTTCTGTTATTCGCGAACCTTGTTTTTCCTCATATTCCATAAGTTTTACCTGAGCGGTAGGATATGCTGAAGAATTTTTAGGAATTTGACGGAGGAATTTTAAAGCAATATCAAATCTTTGTTTCTCTGCTTGGTTGTAAGCTTGTTGCAGCAAATGGACGGAACGAATATCTCGCTTTTGCTTATATTCTGCTAGTTTTTGTTGGACTAAACTTCCTGCAGAACTTTCGGATGGAATTTTACCCAAATATTCTAAAGCGATAGCAAAATCTTTTGACTCAGCTTTTTTATAAGCTTTATTTAATAAATCCTGAGTTTGAGCTTCTATTTTAGTTTTAGCTTTTTCAACTAACTTATCTGACTTAGATTGCCAATATAGAATATCGGGAATTAAATTTGCAGCTTGGATCGCTTCCGACCACTTCTTCTGATTCAAAGCTGTTTCGGCTGCTTGATATTGCTTTGCTGCTATTTTCCATTCATTTTCCCATTCATCAATAGTATTTTGGGCTTCCGAATAGACTTTACTACTATCAGGAATTGACCTCATTAAAGCGACTGCTCGATCTAGATCGCCCGATTGAAATTCTTCTGTTGCTTTGTATACAGCTTCGTTCCCCATATAAGTAGGAGAGTTTTGTACCAGAGAATATACTCCCAAACCCATAACTAAAGAATTAGCCGCTAAACCAAATTTAATTCCTGCGAGAATAGAAGGTTTTGAAGATGAGGAATCTTGATCGCCATCCATCAAATCTTCATAAAAAGCACTATAATTTGGTTGAATAATCGTTGGTTTTCTAATCTCTGCTGGGGTTTGTTGCAGTGCTTGTAAAACTTCAGGTGCTGAATTAAAACGTCGCTCGTGGTCGTAGCGTATCATTTGACTGATAACCGCAGCAAGATACTCACTAACCACGGTCTCTTTAGAACGCCAGAGGATTTCGTTAGACTCGGGATCTACTTTTAACTGCAATGGAGTCAAACCAGTCAAAGCTTGAATCGCAATCATACCCAAAGCATAAATATCACTGTTGGGTTTTGTTTGACCGATAAACTGTTCCGGTGGGATATATCCCAAAGAAGTTACGGGAATTCTATAAATTGGAAGTTCTGCATCAATTCCAAAATCAATTGGCTGCATAGAGCCAAAATCAATCAAGACCAACTTATTGTCAGAAATACGCCTGATTAAATTTTCCGGCTTGAGGTCGCAATGAATTACACCTCTGGCGTGAATAAATTCTAAAATATTTAAAACATCTTCTAAAAAAGAAATTACCTCACCTTCGCTCCAAAGATAATTTAAATCTCTTTGAACTGGTAATTCCGCACTCAATGAGTGTCCCTCGATAAATTCTTGTACCAGATAAAACCGCTCATCTTCTTCAAAACAAGCTATCAGTTCCGGTATCTGGCTGTGGTGTCCTAGTTGAATTAAAGTTTCGGTTTCCGTGAGAAAGCGCAACCTTAATGTTTCTATGTAACTAGGTAGGGAACTACTGACTTTTAACTGTTTAACGACACATTTGGGGTTTCTTGGGTGGTCTACATCTACAGCTATGTATGTTTGACCAAAAACCCCCGCACCTAAGCTTTGGACAATTTGATAACGCGCTTTTAATACTTTACCGATCGTGGGGAGAGTCATGAGTTGGCTGTTTATTCACCTAATCTATTAGTTCTGTAATTTTTAAGACTTTCCGGATTTTGAGTAAAAAATAATACAGTCTATTTTTGTGCTAGCTCACTATATTTAAATAGCTACTGCTGTTTATCAATCGATTGGTTTATATTTAAGGAATTTTGATTCCCAATAAATAGTATTAGAGAATACAAATTCATTGAGCTTATGGAATTTTATTCTTGTGTTGCTTTAAACTCAATTGTTTTTATTGATTCACATGCAAGTCTTAAGTATTTTAATTTTAAAAAATATCAACAATGAAAATATTATCACCAAGAGAGCATAGTCAACTATGTTAAAGTTAATATTTCATACTTACAAATTATAAAGTCCATTTAATAATAGAAAATGCACGCTTTTTATCAAGCAAATAGCTCTTGAATATTTTTTTGAAATTCATCATTTTGTAGTTAAAAATACTAACATTATGATGAATTAGGGCTGAATGATCAGTTTCACACAGCGTGATAGTTAACCTGTGAAACCTATGAATTTAGTTTTTGTAAAAAAGGTATGAGGATATAAGCGTGTAGCATCAATACAAATTTTAGATACAGAGTAAGGAAAACTCTAAGTATTAGTTGATGTACTAAAAACTAAATTTATGTAGAAATTTTATCTATCAATATTATAGATAAATATATTCAGACAAAATTGTTTATTCTGTTACAAAAATCATGATGCTATGTATTTATTTTTAGGTATGTATAATAATGCAAGCGGCAAACATAAATATCAAATTTTGTAATTTTAGCTACGATAAAATCATTGATAAAAATAAACGAGATAAAGATAATTTAACTAAGATTGCAGCTGAAAATATACCTACCCACACTTCCCACACTCCCCCGTCTCATTTTATCGCGCTACGAATTTACGTTAGGACATGTATTAACCCTAAAAGCCATACTTGTTAGGCTTTTTACTTTTTACTTTTTACTTTTTACTTTTTACTTTTTACTTTTTACTTTTTACTTTTTACTTGCGCGTAGCGCTATAAAAAGGATAATTCACCCGGATTTAATATCACCTTGCTCTACTTCTTCTTCTACTGGTTCCGATTTATTAGTTAGGGGTTTTACAACTCGTGCGATCGCTTCTTGGATAAAAGCCTTAACAAACTCATCTCGACGATTGAGTTGAAATTGTTTTTGTACCACTTCTGTCATTCCTCCATCACCCCAATCTTGATCGTGACGGAAATATTCCACAAAACTTTTTCCAGCAATCCGTGTGAGATAAGCTGCGGTTACGCCTTGGATTGCTTTACCGATAATTAAGGTACCAATATTTAGCTGTAACGCCGTAGAAACTAATTGTACGGCACCTTTAACAATCCCCAAACTAGTGAGAGTTTTTGCCAAAGAAAGCGCCAACTCCCGTCCGCGCTCCATATTTAATTCGCAACCATAGATCCTGCCAATTTCCACCACCATTTGTGCATTAACTGCAGCAGTTGCAAGTAAATCGACAACAGGTAAAGGTGTTACTGAAACTACACCAGCGCTGATCCACTGAAACCGCTCTACAATTTTATCGGCTTGACGGCGACGCTGGGCATCAATTAGTTTGCGTGCTTCTTCTCCCAAGCGCATAGATTGCAGCAAAATATTATCTGCAACTAAATCTTCACCTTCGGATCGTAAAATGGCTGCCATTCTGCGCATTAACGGTAAAATGTCGAAGTCAGGTTGGAATACGTCCCCACTTTCCAACTCTACAGCTTGGGGATTCGCAGTTATAGCGACAACATCATTAGCTGCAATAAATCCTCCTACCCGTTGTCGCAATCTTGCTAAAATTCTTTCTTTATCTTCTTCCGTATACAAATCTATTTTATTAAGTACAACGATCGAGCGCTTACCAATTTCCGCTAATGCTTGTAATGGCTCATACTCAGAAAGTCGCAGATCGTTATCTACCACAAACAATAGTAAATCTGCTTCAGTCGCCAAAGAACGAGCTAATTCTTCTCTTTCAGTTCCTGCAACTCCTGCTTCTAAAATTCCAGGTGTATCGGTAATTAATATTTTCCGTTCCAAACCTTTTAGACGCAAACAGTAGGTTTCTCCCACTTGGGTCGTTCCCATTGGTGAATCCACTTTCCCAACCATGCGACCAATTATGGCATTAACCAAAGAAGTTTTACCTGCGCTTCCCGTTCCAAACACTACTACCTGAATTTCACCACGGGTTAAACTAACTTCAATTTCTCGAGATTTAGTGAGTAAAGCTTGGCGGGTCACTTCATCTTGAATTTGTTCAACCTGTTGTTTAACAGCTTTGAGGGTTGAAGAAGCAACTTCTGTTCTGGCTTCTGGAATTTTTAATTGGGGGGTTTTCCTCCCAGAACGTCCTCGGGTACGTTGTTCTCCGACTTTAATTATCCAAATGTAGTAAACAAAAGCTGCAATAATCACTCCAATTAGGACGATTAGTAATAATAACAATAAATTGCCCAAAAAAGGAGAAGAATATGACAACTGCCAATACAGTCGCGACAAAGAGTCAATCAGCCACAGGCTGAGTGCCAAAATAACAATCAGACCGATAATCAGCGTAACTAGGCGCGATACAGGCATTAGATCAGAATGAGCAGTTATGGGAAATGCATATGATTTTCATCTTAATCGGTTGCTTGGTTCTCATTGCAATAATTTATAAATGGTAAATGGTAAATGGTAAATGGTAATTAGTATACGCCCGTACTGCTAACGCAGTGTTAGCGAAGCGTGAAGCGTAAGTGTCATATGGTAATTGATAAGTGTAGCCCGTGAAGGCACAGTATTAGCCATTAACTGTTTACTGGTAACTGTTAACTGACAACTGTTACAAGAATACTGATTTTAAGACATATGGTAAGTATTTAAATAGACATGATAGTACTTTGATACTGTAAATTTTTAGTTATTTCTAGTTCTGTTTTGTTTTTATAGTCTGGTTTCAAAAACAATCGAGAGAAAATTATAAAAAAATAAGCTTGAATAATTAATATTTGTTTTGAATTTATTTTTAACTTATTAGATTGAACTTACTTTGGATTGAGCTTAAATTTGAATTGAACTGAAATTGAACTGAAATTGAACTGAAATTGAACTGAAAATATGTCCCAAAACCCCCAAGATGAACGTCTACGACGCTGGAGACTCATTCTCGGCAGCGCCCAAGATGGTACTGCCTGTAAATTGAGTGGTGCTGATGTTACCATCGATAACTCCCTAAACGCATTATATGACTCAGAACGCTCTGCCGGGTTGGGGAGTTCTTCACCTAAAGTAGCTCGCTGGTTGGGTGATATCCGTACATATTTTCCCTCATCAGTTGTTAAGGTTATGCAAAAAGACGCACTCGAACGCCTTAACTTGCGACAAATGTTACTACAGCCAGAAATGCTCGAAGCTGTGGAGCCAGATGTACATTTAGTTGCAAATTTGCTGTCTTTAAGCGGCGTAATGCCAAGCAAAACTAAGGATACCGCCCGTCAGATCGTTCGTGGGGTTGTGGAAGAATTGCAACGCAAATTAACAAACCCGACCCGTCAGGCTGTCATGGGAAGTCTTAATCGCACTATCCGTAACCGTCGACCTCGTCATAACGAAATTGACTGGAACCGCACTATCCGCGCTAATCTCAAACATTATCAGTCGGAATATCGAACAATTATTCCAGAAATTCGCATCGGTTATGGACGAAAACGCAGTTCTTTACGCAATATTATTTTGTGTATCGATCAAAGTGGTTCGATGGCAACTTCTGTAGTTTATGCGGGTATTTTTGGAGCGGTTTTGGCTTCACTACCTGCTATTCAAACGCGGATCGTTGTTTTTGATACGGCTGTTGTAGATTTAACAGATGAGGCTCAAGATCCAGTAGATTTACTATTCGGCACTCAGTTGGGAGGGGGTACAGATATCAACCGTGCTTTGGCTTATTGTCAAGGATTTGTACAAAAACCCCAAGATACAATTTTGGTGCTGATTAGCGATCTGTATGAAGGTGGTAACCGGCAAGAAATGCTAAAACGGGTTGCTGCATTAGTCAATTCTGGGGTGCAAGTAATTACTTTACTCGCATTAAACGACGAAGGTGCACCCATGTACGATCGCAGAGTTGCGTCAGAATTTTCCCAAATGAATATTCCGGCTTTTGCTTGTAGTCCCGATAAATTTCCGGATTTAATGGCTGCTGCAATTCAAAAACAAGACATCGGACAATGGGCTGCGGCAAATGATATTGTGACAAGCCGGAGTTAAATCCATTGCTTAAATCCAAACAAATTATGACAAATAAGTCATGACAAGTAATTTAGTTGTCGTTGGTTATTGGGATTTATTTGCACAGAGCTAATTTAACTTTTGGGATTTTTTTGGGGTTCTCTAATTCCCTGTTTTCCAAACCATTTGGAGACGTAGTACTACTACGTCTCTATCTGCTTTTAACTAAAAAACTTTTTTTTACAGCAAATCCTAATTATCTTTCCCTCTGATGCACACTTTTAGTTGGTGATGAAAATTGCAGATAGCGACGCCACATTTGTCTTCCCAAAAATATTAAACTAATAATCTGCTGGAATTGTTGGATTCGTAGTTGCAATAATTTGTGCTCGTAACGGAGATTACTAATACGATCTTTACCCAAACAAATAGTATGTGGTGTTTTACTTAGTAATTTACCTGTACTAATCTCAATCGCAACAAAACAATCAGCTACTATAGTCAGTTTTTTTTTCATTAGCCAGATTTTATTTGCTGCGCCAAATAATATCAGTGAAATAATTGTATTTATGATGACAACAAAAGTTACCATTACTGAATGCGCTAGAACTTCCGGAAATAATTACTCAATAATTCTAAGCTTTTTATTCATTAATTTCCGAATTATCTGATTTTATTTATTGTTAAAAATTGATATTGGATATCAAGTGTAGTTAATTACTAATATCATTCATATGTTCTTGTAGTAAAATTCTATAATGTAATTTCAGAGATTTTTCATAATCTTCATAATTCTCATAATATTGTTTGCGATTTACCTATTATGTATTTATAAATACATGGAACCAATAGTAATAGGATAAATAATAATATTCAATTTGTTTAAAATTAATCATTGATTAAAAAATAAAATCGAGCATTGTTATTTATTTAAATTAATTTTCCCAAAAATTGTCTCCTTACATACAAAATACTAACATCTATAAATCTTAGTTGCTTTAATATAAATAATAATGGGTTAATACTTAAATAAAAAACTATGGATTCAAATCTAGAGGAAGAGGTATTAAATCCTAATACTTCAGCCAGTCGTCTTAGAGAGTTATCCAAAAGTTTAGATCGAGAAGTTCGCCAAGCGATCGTCAAAAATCCGAATACACCACCAGATGTATTAGTCAGACTATTCGATAAATTTCCACTTCAAGTTTTACATAATCCTGCATTAAGTTTAATTTTACTAGAAAGACCTAATTTTTTAATAGAAATTTATGAATCTAATAAGTTAGTATTTCACAAATATCAATTAACTGATTTTTTTTATAATTGGGCAATATTTCATGTTAATGAGAGTATTCGCAGTGCAGTTGCATCTAGTTCAAAAACACCCGAACATTATTTAGAGCAATTATCTGACGATAAAAATTCATTTGTTCGTCTTCAAGTAGCAGCTAATTATAATTCTTCTGCTTGTACTTTAAAAAAGCTTGCTTTAGATAGAGATAATTCTGTGAGAAAAGCTGTTGCTCGGAATCCTAGTGTTCCAATCGATATTTTGAAAGAGTTAGCAAGAGATGAAACTGCGGAGGTACGTCGGGAAGTTGCAGCTAATCACAATACACCCTTTAATATACTGGCAAAATTAGCTCAAGATCCAAGTCTTATAGTGAGAGCTAGTTGTTACGAAGAATAATTTTTTGAAAGTAGGGAACAGGGAAAATAATATAGATGTAAATGTGTAGTTCGGAAGTGTATATTTTACTTGAACACAAATAGAGAACAGTATGTTTATTCAAAATATATATTAATTAGCCTATTAATCAAATTAATATGTAAAGTGTATACTAGAAAATTACACAATAACTTAATTATAATAATATATTATTAACCAAAAAAGAATTCGTGTTATTTAGTGGTTGAAATTGGAACTAAGTATTTATAAGAATCACATCATGCTTTTTTAAGCATAAATTTTCTACTCTCTATTTTATATTCCTATTTATAAATATAAATTTAATAGTCAAAGTGGATTACTATATTAGTCAGTCAAACGAAATTCAATCATACATTAAGAAATACATTAAGACATACATAAAAATATATCGCTAAATATTCTTATTGCTTGCCCAGTTTGTCAATTTTTGTTGTCAGGGATTTATCTCAACAGTAATCAAATCGGCATTATAAGGGCTACCAAAATGCACTTAACTCCGGAACAACAAGCAGCTGACGAAAATACTAAACCTGAAATATTAAGGATTCTTGCCAAACAAAATATAGAGCTAGCACGATTAGTCGCAAGAAATTCTAATACCGATCCCGAACTATTAAAAGATTTAGCAACTAGTGAAGATAATTTAACTCTTGCAGGAGTAACACTTAATCCTAATACACCAAAAGATATTTTACTTAAGTTAGCATCTAAATTTCCAAGAGAATTTTTAGCAAATTCAGTCATTAATTTACTATTAATTGAAAATCCAAATTTTTATGTAGAAATACCTTTCTGGGCATTAATAAACCTATTAAAACAAGATAATCTACCACTGTGGTTATTACTTGGTGCTGCAAATCGTGATAATTCAGCAGTTTTAATTGCTGTAGCTAAACATCCCCAAACTTCACAAGATATTCTTCAGCAATTAGCAATTAAAAGCAAATATGATGATGCTTTGGGTTTATGTATTGTTAAACGCAAAGACCTAAGTGAAAGGGTATTAGAAAAATTAGTAAAATACAGTACCACTTCTGTACGTCGTTATTTGGCTAGTCAAATCAAAACTCCCCCCAACATTTTGGGAAAAATTGCAGAACACTCAGAATTAAATTGGAATGATGATATTGAAATTCAGATAAGAATAGCGAAACACCCACATACACCCACACATGTTTTAGAAAAACTGATTGGGAAAGGACATAGCAAAGCTAAAAAAGCCATAGCTTTACGCTCCAATTTATCAAAGAAATTGATAGTCCGATTAGCAATGGATTATAGAGTTCATGAAATGAGATTTCTGGCTTACAACCGTTATCTACCTGGCGACTTACTTGCAGAATTAATCCAACATCCCGAGCTAAGGGTACGTCAAATGGTCGTTAGACATCCCAACGTACCTAAAAATGTCTTAGTACAAGCTGTGGAAGTACACCAACTACGTTTATTTGTTGCGGAAAACCCCCATACTCCCGCCGAAATTCTTTTTCAACTTACTAAAGAGAGTCGGGGTGATGTACTCAAAGCTGTAGCGGAAAATCCCAATAGTCCAGCATTTGTACTTGAAAAACTATCAAAAAATCCTTTATATGATTTGTTGTTAGCCCAACATCCGAATACTTCCCCCGAAGTGATGGAAAAAGTTTTATGGCGTTTAGCAATGAACGAACGTTTATCAATTCGTAAGTATGTTGCTCAACATCCCCAGACTCCTTTGAGAATATTAATGCAATGGGTCAAAACATCACCAGAAGTTCGTCGTGAAATTGCAAAAAATGTCAATACACCCGAACACATTTTGGAAAAACTTGCGCTGAGTTCGTGGAAAAAAATACGTCGTAATGTCGCCCGAAATCCTAATACACCAGCATTTGTCTTGGAAAAACTTGCTAGCGATCACCATTTAGAAGTACGTCAAGCTGTAGCGAGAAATCCTAATACACCAGAACACGTGCTTACAGAACTAGTTCGATATTCGGATTTAAGGTTATGTATTGTCAAAAATCCCAACACACCGGCGTTAGTATTGGAAAAATTATCAGAATTTCATAGATATTGTACTTTGGTGTTGGAACATCCCAACACAACAAAAAATGTCCGTTTAAAAATATTGAAAATTTTAGCTGACAGTTTTGTCAGAAAAGAAAGACTAAGAGCTGCTCAACATTCAGAAACACCCATTGACATCTTAGAAAAATTAGCTGTGGATGAAGAGATAGAAGTTCGTAAATTTGCTCAGCGATCGCTCAAAGTATTGCATTCATCAAAGAAAAACTATCCCGATCAATGTTAACTCCCGGTGCAAATTAAATTATCTGATTGGAGGAGGGAACAGGAAATTTTACTGTTACAGGAGAGAACAGGGAACCGTGAACAGAAAGTGGTAACTGTCAACTGATATAAAGTTCTTGGAGCTGTAGCGAATCACTCTAGCACTCTTCAAAAATTTTTGGAACAATTAGCAAGTAAAAAAAATAGGGTGTGTAATCTCAAATCTACATGAAGTTACGCAAAATGTAGTTTCAAAATCTAATTGATTTAGATTTAAAACCTGATTAATTCAGTAAACCCTAATTAAGCAATCTATTTGTCTGACCTATCCGCAGGACATAATCTAAAATTCTATGACTCCCAGCGAACTAAAAACTTATTTAGAACACCTTATTCGTAAAAACCTTAAAATCAGCACAATGATTTGGGGGGCTCCCGGGATTGGTAAATCTAGTATTGTTGGGCAGCTTGCAAAGGAAAATAATTTAGAATTTGTCGATGTTAGATTGTCTCAACTAGCACCGACTGATTTACGTGGCTTACCTGTAGCAGTACATAATACTTCCAAGTGGTATCCACCGGAGTTTTTACCCCGTAATGGTGCTGGGATTTTCTTTTTAGATGAATTAAATATGGCTCCACCGGCTATGCAAGGAGTCGCACAGCAATTGATTTTAGATCGAAAAGTTGGTTCCTATTCCGTACCGGAAGGCTGGTATGTGTGGGCTGCTGGAAACCGTAAAGAAGACCGTGCTGCTGTCTTTGATATGCCATCTCCCCTCGCCAATAGATTCTTACATTTGGGAGTAGAGCCGGATTTTCAAAGCTTTAAAACCTATGCTTTAACAAATGGAGTCCACGAACAAATTATTGCTTTTCTCTCTTTTCGCTCCACATTGTTACATAAACTTGACTCTCGACAGGCGGCTTGGCCATCTCCACGCTCTTGGGTTATGGCATCTAAGTTACATGAATGTGGACTAAGTATTGCTCCAGCTGTAGGTGAAGCTACTGCTGGAGAGTTTGTAGCATTTATTAGTCTTTATCAAACTTTACCTAGTCTTGCTCCAATTTTAGAAGGTAAAGCTGAAAATATTCCCTTTCCTGAAGAACCAAGCGCTAGATATGCAACAGCAATTGGTTTAACTATGCGAGCCGAAAATGCAGACGAGGCTTACAATGCCTTTACTTGGTTAAGTCAAGTTGCGACAGCAGAGTGGGTACAATTATTTGTTGCAGATTTATGCCGCATGATGCGAAATAAAGGACAAATGGGACACCTCGCACAACTAGTCCAGAAAGACCTCAAGCTTCAGCAATTTATTCAAGATTTTCAAGAATTACTTTAACTTTCAGGAAACAGGGAAGCGGAAGTTAAAAGTAAGAAGTAATGAGTAATGAGTAATGAGTAAGAATGAGTAATTTGCTCTTCCCCATCCTCCCACACTCCGCACACTTCCCACATTTTCCCCAAGTCGCCAACCCCCAATCCCTACCCCATGGAAATCCAAAAAGCAATCAGCGCTTCTTTACTACGTTTGCGGATGAAGTCTCCTTTCTTTGCCACTTTGGCGATGTTTGCTCAGTTTGTTCCTTCTCAGGAGGTTGATTCTGCTGCAACTGATGGTAAAGATATATACTTTAATCCTGATTTTTTGCTGTCCCTCAGCCCAAATCAACAGGATGCAATTTTATTACATGAGGTTTTGCATGCTGCATTACTCCATGTAACTCGCCGGGGTGTACGCGATCGCGAACTATGGAATATTGCTGCTGATATTGTCATCAATGGCATAATTGCCCAACAGGGAATATTTGAATTACCTGCTGAAACTTTACGCGATCCCGACTTAGAGAATCTCAGTGTTGAAGAAATTTATGAAATTTTGGCGAAAGACCGGGGGAGTTCTCCAGATTTGAATAAACCCGATTTATTAGATAGACCACCACAGGATAGCTCGGGGAAAAGAGACAACGAAGGGGAAGAAAGCAACAATGATAGTATGTCCCAAGCCAGAAAAGCTGCGATCGAGGCTAACTGGCAAAATGCTCTGCAACAAGCTGCAACGGTTATTCGAGCGATCGAGCAAGGAGATGTTCCCGCAGGGGTCAAGCGAGAATTAGGTAGTTTGAGCACCGCCCAAATTGATTGGCGTACTTATCTTTGGCGATATATGGTAAAAACACCTACTGATTTTTCTGGGTTCGACCGTCGTTTTATTGGAAGGGGTTTATATTTAGAAAATTTGCAAGGTGAATCAGTTAATGTTTATGTATGCATAGATACTAGTGGCTCCGTTGATAGCGATATATTAAAAGTATTTTTAGCTGAATTAAAAGGAATTCTTAATTCATATCCCCATCTTAAGTGCGAACTTTACTACGCTGATGTTGATGTTTACGGACCCTATCAATTGGAAGCACATGCAGCTATACCCAAACCTGAAGGGGGTGGTGGAACGTCGTTTATCCCATTTTTTGAAAAGGTCGCGACTAGTTGGGATGGTCAAAATCAAGCTGTGTGTGTTTATTTAACTGATGGTTATGGAACTTTTCCAGAGTGGAAACCAGAGTTACCGGTGTTGTGGGTAGTAACTCCGGGAGGGGCTGAAACAGAAGATTTTCCCTTTGGAGAAGCTGTTAGGTTGGGAATTGATGTTAGGGCTTAACAATTAACTTTATGTTAAACTAATTTTACAAAATGTTAAATTAATTTAATCCAGGCATTTAAATAAAAAAGAATTTTGTGCTGGAAGAATGAAGTAGAAGAATGAAGGTATTGCTAATTCACGGTCTTAGTCGAACACCCTTATCACTGCTTGGTCTTGAATGGTACTTACAACAAACTGGATGTACGACTGAACAGTTTGCTTACATAGCCTTTGCAGAAACATTCGAGTCCATCGTTGAGCGTCTTCGAATCCGTATTCAAAAAATAGCTAGTAAAGAGTCTTATGGGATTGTTGCCCATTCCCTCGGTGGATTGTTAACGAGAGCGGCTCTGGGTATAGGTTCCATTGAATTACCTAAACATATTGTCATGTTAGGTACGCCAAATCAGCTACCACGCCTCGCGCCCCATGCTTGGCGGCTACCACCTTTTAGATGGTGGACAGGTCAGTGTGGATTAAACTTAACTAACCAGGCTTTCTTTACATCACTTCCAGGAATTGAATCTCCTTACACAATTTTAGCTGGTACTGCAGGACCAAGAGGATCCTGGAGCCCGTTTGGAGATGAACTCAATGACGGTATTGTTGCTCTCAGTGAAACTCGACTATCCGACCAAGACCACATAGTTCAGTTTCCTGTCATGCATACCTTTATGATGAATAATTCTATGGTCCAAAAGACAGTGGGACGCATTTTATCTACACATTACTAAAACCAATAAGATTGTTTGATTCTAGGGGTAAAATTCCTTGAAGCCAGACCTTCTTCTTCTTGAACTAATCGATCTAGTTCCCGTTGCATCAGATTATAAACTTTCCTATAACACTGGTAGACATATTCTCGATCGCGAGCTGCCTCTTTACCATATCTATCGAATACAATAGCCGGACATACCCGAGTGTGCAATTTAATTGGTAAAGGAATATTAGGCAACGGACCAACAGCAATCCCCCAAGGCAAACCCAGGTAAATTGGAAATACACCAGGATCTATTCCCCATAACCATGGCATACCCAACTGATGTAGTTGCTTCAATTGAGGGTACAGATTTGCAATCACAAATAAGGTGGAATGAGCCCCATGAGAAATAAGTGGGACAATTGGAACTTCTTCCATTAAGGCTAGTTTGATAAATCCTTTATTACCACAGAAATATATCTTGTTTCGCATAGAGTAGGGGCGAAATACATCTTGAGCCCCCCCTGGATAGATTAAAACAGTAGCACCCCTACGCAGTGCCGCCTTAGCCATTTTAGGATGTGCTTGAATGGTGCCTATTTGAGTTGCTAAACGACCGAAACACGGTAGGAATTGCCATATTTTTGGTTCCATTAAGGCATAGGCTATGCGGTCTGTGCCAAATTTTCTAAACCAATCATAGGTCATCATCATGGTGTCAGGAATTGCTAATCCACCATTATGAGAACCAATCAATAGTATTTTTCCTGTTTTTGGGATATGTTCCCACCCATCGGTTTGCACCCGGAAATAATATTTATATACCCAACTAAAAAAAGGCATTAGCTTTTCAATTACCTGGGGATTTCTATCGTCCAATGACCATCCTGTGAGGGTATTGGCTCCAGCAAAAGATGCTTTTAAGTATAAATTTGTAACAGTTCCCAAAGATTGAATTACAGAACTCTGATTTGGATCTTTAGATGTTTTATTCATTTATCGCTTAATTATCAATCTAAATATTAGTTTTATTTAACCTTTGAAATACTTACCTGCTGTAAGTCGTTTGGAATATTTATGACTGAATGAGGTTAAGCTTCAACTGCAGTTGGTAATTAGAGTTGGACATTGATTCTCTGGCGCTAGCCAACCTTTTATACTTTTATGTTCAATTTTTACCCATTCCCCGCTACAGGTATTGAGCTTTAGTGTTACTGTATTTGATGGAATCTTTCCTACTTTTCGACTGTTTTTGCGAGGATTGGCATAAACTGAAATATATTGTCCACGAAATGCCGGTGAAGTACCCAACAATGGTGCATAAACCCATCCACGTCCCTGAAATTTAATTTGGTCAGTTCCTGGATCTATGGCTTGAGTAATCATTACCCAGTTGCCGACAGAAGCAGCAATTCTAACCTCAACCTCTGCTATATCAATATCAGTGGGTAATTTAGCAATAACTTTATAATTGGTTCCAGGACCACTGCGCACATTTAAACCTTGGGGGTCTTCGTCAATAACATAAGCACCGATATTACAAGCGCGTTTAGTAAAGGTTTGTTTTCTTGAAATTATTGGGCGAGCGGTGTGTCCTTGTTTGTAATTATTGTTACCCTCAGTTGTGGGCAAATTCACAGCTAAATTACTCGAGCAAGCAGCAGTACCTACACTAATTAGCAAAGCAAGACCCAAGAACCGTAAATTTTCTTTATTTTTATCAAATAACACATAAATCATCTCCTTTTATGGGTGAGATGTCGATAAATAAATATAAAGCTTCCCTACACTTACAGAGGATCTCACCACCACTTAGCTCTGTAAGTATTTTGATATCAGTTCGGTTGAGTAGTAAATCTAAGTCAAAGTATGAAATACTACTAAAAATCTATACTCTTATCCTAGTTTATTTTGAACTCAATAAAACGAAATGATGATATTTTTTTACAAGAAGTTGACAGAAGCTATATTTTAAGAGGCATTAATAACCTTTGAAAAAATCAAATATATTAGTTTTCTCTGCCCAAACCATTTGGGTAGTGTTGCAAATGTTATATTTTATCCATAACAAAGTAATACGCATCCTATAATTCATATCGTGTGAAGGCTAAACAACGGTTTAACAGAATTAAAGGAAATTGGTGAGTGCGGTCATGAAAAATTCTTCGACCGACATAATCATTATCGGTGCAGGAATTTCTGGGTTAGCTGCGGGCTGCTATGCTCAAATGAACGGTTACCGCACTCAGATATTCGAAATGCATAATTTACCTGGTGGTCTTTGCACCGCTTGGAATCGCAAAGGATATATTTTTGATGGTTGTATTCACTATTTATTTGGTTCTGGTAAAGGACAACCATTTTATGAGATGTGGGAAGAACTCGGAGCAGTTCAAGGTCGTCAATTTGTTCATCACGATGAATTAATCCGTGTTAGTGAACCGGAAGGTAAAACGCTCATTGTTTACAGCGATCCCAAGCGGCTAGAAGAACATCTCAAGGAACTTTCGCCTGCTGACAGTGGATTGATTACAAGTTTCTGCAAGGGTATTCGGGCTTTCACTCGTTTTGATATGTCCTTGCTTCAGCAAAAGCCTAAAGCTTTGATGGGAATTGGTGATTGGTGGTGGTTGAGTGGGAGGTTATTACCGTTTTTAGCTCCCATGGCAAAATGGGGTAGGATTTCTGCAGAAGACTTTGCTAAACGTTTTCGAGACCCTTTTCTACGTCGAGCAATCCCCCAAATGTTTGCTTGGAAAGATATTCCTGTGATGGTAGGTATGTCCCTCCTGGCATATATGCACAATCAAAATGCTGGTTTTCCCGTCGGTGCATCTCTGGAGTTTGCCCGGTCAATCGAAAAGCGCTATTTAGAATTAGGTGGGAAAGTTTACTATAATTCCCAAGTTGAACGGGTGCTAATTAAAAATCATACTGCCATTGGCGTACGCCTCTATAACAACGAAGAATATCGTAGCGATCGGGTCATTTCTGCCTGTGATGGTCGCGGAACTATATTTAGTTTACTTGGGGGTGAATATGTAGACGAAGAAATGAAGATGCTTTATGACGGTTACTTTCCTATACACTCGCAACTTCAAGTATCTCTTGGTGTTAACCGCGATTTGTCGGGTGAGCCCCATTGGGTAACCTATTTGCTCGATCAACCAGTCATAATTGCTGGTGAAGAACGGAGGGAAATTAGTGTAAAAAATTATTGTTTTGATTCTTCTCTCGCTCCAGCAGGAAAATCAGTGTTGATAGTAATGTTAAATACTTCATATGATTATTGGCAGCGAATTTACGGACGAAAAATTTATAATACCGAACAAATCCAAGAGTCTGGTATTCTGATTGATTTATTAGAGAAGTTTTATCCAGGTATCAAAGCTGATATTGAATATACGGATGTCGCCACACCAATGAGTTACGAACGCTACACAGGAAATTGGCAGGGTTCAAGTTGTGGCTGGTTGTTAACTAAAGATACTATGTGGATGATGATTTCTGGTATACCAAAGACACTGCCCAAACTAGATAATTTCTACATGATAGGTCAGTGGGTAGAACCGGGTGGAAGTGTTCCGGTGGTTGCGATGTCGGGACGCAATATCATCCAGCAGATTTGTCATGAAGATGACAGGAATTTTGTTGTTACCATTCCTTAAATAAAAGATAGATAAAGATTTGATACTAAATCCGATTACCAAAACCCACGTCTCATAAATAAGTACTTGGACAAAATTAATTACATATAAAGATAAGCTGATAAATTTAGATGCCCAAAAAAGCTTATTTATATTTCTGGCAATAAAAAAACTTCTGGAATTGATGGCGATCGGGCTGATTAATTATTTGTAGCAGTCACCAGCTTGATGAAATACCTTTACTTCTCACCCTGATTTTACCTGTCTTATTACTCCATATTTTTTTGGTAAGGATGAGGATTGAGGTGAGGTTTGTAATTTCCTAATTCTATCAATTCCCCCTTATTCCCTAATCATGTCTGTCTTCACCCGTATTAAACGAAAAATTTTCCTTTTTCTAGTTTTCACTTTTACCATTTGCCTTATTCTTCTACCCAACCTAACTTGGGTAAATGCTCAAAAAGTATCTAAGCCTAAGCCACAAGAATGGCATATTAACGGCATAATAGCTGCCCTTGATGATAGCGATCCCAAAGTACAGAGAAATGCTTTAAATCAATTAGGTAGATATGAAACCCAAGAATTAAAAGCAACACTTAAGAAGCCAGAGGATGTTGTTCAAAAGATTGCCAAAATTCTCAAAGATAAAACCGTTGACTCATCGGTTCGTCGCAGTGCGGCATCAGCATTGGGGAATTTGGGGGATGCTGCTAAACCCTACGTCAAAGACATCCTAGAGTTCCTCAAAGATAAAACCGTTGACTCATCGGTTCGTGACAGTGCGGCATCAGCATTGGGGAATTTGGGGGATGCTGCTAAACCCTACGTCAAAGACATCCTAGAGTTCCTCAAAGATAAAACCGTTGACTCATCGGTTCGTCGTAGTGCGGCATCAGCATTGGGGAATTTGGGGGATGCTGCTAAACCCTACGTCAAAGACATCCTAGAGTTCCTCAAAGATAAAAACGTTGACTCATCGGTTCGTGACAGTGCGGCAGAAGCATTGGGGAATTTGGGGGATGCTGCTAAACCCTACGTCAAAGACATCCTAGAGTTCCTCAAAGATAAAACCGTTGACTCATCGGTTCGTCGCAGTGCGGCAAGAGCATTGGGGAAGATAAAACAGTTAGAGCTAAAAGAATTACTGTTCGTACTTTATAGCGCCTATTATGATGGTCACTCAAGTGCTCCATACTGGCGTTGGTTAACATACTTCCTCAGTGGCGGTAGTGATGAGGCAAAAACCTTGCTCAAATGGGTTGGTAAACCTCAAACAACTCCAGAAAAACTTACTCATTCAGAAGGTGTCAAAACACTAAATTTATTTCTCAAAGCCTGGGAAGTAAGCACCAGTGAAGGCTTAAAAGAATTAAAAGACGATTTAGCAAAACAAATTGCAATAATTACAGCTTACAAAAATATTCGTTGGCAACCCCAAGATATTACCTTGCTTGGACAGCACTACAAGAATCTCAAAGAAGTAAACTCTACTCATGCTGAAACAATACAGTCAGTAATAATTAATCTCCAAGGTTGGCGGTGGTTTTTCAACTTCAGAAACATCATCTTAACTCACGCAGCTTTTTGGCTTGCTCTAATTTTTGCTTATCCCAAATCTCCCCAAATTCAAGCCATCTTCTTCTGGAATCCTTGGGTTAGAAGAATTGCTGGTATGGGTTATGTTGGTTTTCTCCTTACATGGGTTCCCTTTTTGCGTCGCAAATTATTAGAACCTTTCCAACTTTCATTATTAGCAGATGCGCGGTTAGATAATTTTACTGAAGCAACCTATTTTCCTGAATCTTGCGTCAAACCTCCTGCTACAGAATTAGAAGCAAACTATCGGGTACTTTCTAATCCAATGGATCTAACCTTGATATCCCAAATGTTATCCCAAGGCGAACATCCGGATTTGTTTCGTTTGCAAGAACAACAATATAACTTAATGGCGTGGGAATACAAACGGGAATGGAAACATGATTTTCCCCTGAAGAAATTTTCCCAAAAAGTATACCAACAGCGAATCAATGACGAAAGTGCAATTTTAGCTGATGAATTTGACCAAGAAGTATTTAGTATGGAAGACCAAAAATATAAAATGGTTGTCAGTCGTCAGTGGAAAAACAAAGATGGCGAAACCAAAAAAGAATGGTATTTCCGTCATGATAAAATCATGGAATTCTTTATCGTGCAGAACTTCTTAGGTGATTCAACTGAAGCGAAAGAACGTCGAAGCAAACACATGGATGACCCAAGATTTCGCGGTGTTTACTTCTTGCTCGCCAAATTACTTCCCCTAGAGCAAGCCCAAGAATTACGGGAAAACTTAATTCAATACGCCGTTGATACTAAAGACCATACCGTTATGGATACTTACGTGCAATTGTTGCGATCGAGGTAGGTCATTGGAGATTGGCGATTAGGAGATAAGTAGGTGGACAAAAATATTTATGTTATGGCGCTACGTAGTGCTATACCTATTTTTTCAATATTCAAACTGGATTCCTATATAATACAAATTTGGAAAAATAATGAGACAAATAAATTTTTGTAGAGACGTACCATGGTACGTCTCTACCGGGTAATCTGTTGCAATGATTTATTGAATTGGTATAAATAAAAATCAACCTTCAAATAACTGCTTCAAATCTTCTAACTCTGTAATTGAATCAAACTCCTCATCACTACGAAGAAGTTTAGGAAATTTCTCAGGATCTAATTCTTTTGCTTTCTTTAAAAATTCTAAAGCCTTATCATTATCTTGTTTAAAGAAATGACATCTACCCAGACGAAACCAAGCCCAGAAAAAATCAGGTTTCATTTCAATGGATTTACTATAAGCTGCGATCGCATCATCATACTGCTTTAATTCTCTCAAAGCATTTCCGCGACCATACCAACCAATATGCAGCAATTCTCATTTTGAAAATTTCATGCAAACTATTGATAAAATTTACTAATAATTTGTCTTGAAAACCCTTTAGTCCGGTTCCATTTGCTTCCATTTTTTTTCGGGTTAAACGATTATTGGTCAAAATGAGAATTGC
>NZ_JASJDK010000217.1 GCF_030065675.1 Mastigocoleus sp. MO_188.B34
GTTACAGCGAAATCTATTTTTCAATTTTTGTGTTTTATATTTGAAGCGGTATTGCTCTGCTTTGAACGAAAAAGTGTCCTTCCAGCCGCTAAAAAATCTCTTAGCGTACAGAATTTCCGAATTGGTACATTCTCCCCTTAAAGAAGTTATCTGGTGTGGTTTCATTAGTGAGGAAATTCCAATCGAAAGTCAAAACATCACCAGCTTGTGCACTAAAGGTTTGTTTAATAGCAGAACCTTCGGTGACATCAGCATTAGCAAGATTATCCAAAGCTCCAGAAGACAAGCCTAAGAATTGTTCTAGATCTGAGTCTATAACTGAACCACCAGAATCACTTGCGCCGTTAGTTAGTAAGGCTTGGAAAGCACCGCTACTAGGAATAACTCCAAAGTTGGAAGTTTCAATACTAGTGTCACCAATAGTTTGCCAGTTAGTAAAAGTGCCAGTTTCAAATCCTCCATTATCAACAAGAAAATTGTTAGCAAAATTGTTTTGTTTGAGTCTACTAGATGAGGGGTTTTCCATTTTTAGAGTAGTTTTTTCTAAATTAGTGCTGGTTTGTTTATTTGTTTTGGAAATTACTTTCATAGTTAGGTTCTCCTGTTGACTTGAAAATTCAATATATTTATCAGGAAAGGCAGAAGTTCGTAGGCAGAAGGCAGAAGGTCTATGCCGTAGAGCTTCTGGCGACGGTCGGGAGCAAGGGTTTAAGACCCCCACCAAAATTTAAATTTGGTGGCTTGCAATTGGTAGTGGGTTGGAAGCCCCTACCACATTGCTCCCTTCTGCCTTCTGCCCTCTGCCCTCTGCCTTCTTCACTAGCCTTAGCTGGAAGGATGGTCTATAGGGTTGTCTTTGGGTGTATTCCTGATTTATCACAAAGAACGTTAAGAAGATATAACTGTTGTCTGCTCAAATCCAAGCAGAGTAAGGGTATAGATGACATTGCTTTTGTTGTGCTCAAATAGATTGTTGTCTCCTTCCCCTAGAAGTGAAGAAGGTAAGAACTGGATATTTTATAAATTGAAAGTGCTTTACAAAGATCTCGCAATCATGACTATTAAGTGTTTATACTGGGATTTGTTTGGTAGCTTTTGATGTAATTTAAACAATAGATTGTGAGGAAATTGTGAGGAAATGTATATTAAATTACTCTTATTGAAGGATTTATTAATGATATTTTGTTGATTTATAATAGTGATACCAATTTCCTGAAATTAAAGCTACAGATGGTATGCCAGGAATAAAATCATATCTTGTAATTGAGTTTCATCTTGGTAGCCTCACTAAATGAAATTGGTATGAACTGAATTGGCTGGAAAAACATCCAAGTGATAACCCTGATGAGGAATGTTTCACAGCAACATTACAACTTATCGAATTTCACGATCGCAGTCATTTTATGTATCGGATGACGACAGCTTTTTCAGAAACATTGGTTGACTTGGACAATCTGAGCAATGGCGAGAGGGAGGATTGGATTTATTAAGTGATGAGGATTGCATCATCAATTCTGCGTTCAGCATCATCCCGTGTGTTAGGTACCGTACAGCATGCGAAGCGATTCTTACAAAGTGCGTCTACCCCCTGTATATATTAAGAATTAAAATAGCTATTAATATAGCGTCTACCCCAGTTGATAAAATTCTGTGCTGCAAGTCTTGCCACATTCATGGCTTACCAAACAATCAATAATAATAGAAAAAATGAAAGAATAAAAAATACTATTACAGCTCTTAATAATGAATTATATAGCTCACATAAACTAATACTTTTTGAAAAGGCTTGTAAAACACTAAATGAGAAAATTGAAGATGTTCATTCCTTTAAGGCACTTTGTCGTCATCCTAAGGTAGCTAAAGTTTTTGTTGATGAATTTATGAATGCAAATCCAGAACAGTATCAAATTATATTAGACACTATAAAGTATTCAAATAACTTATGCTATGGAGTAGATTTTGGAATATATGAAAAGAAAATGGTTGATGAATTTTTGGGGAATATAATTTTTGAAGGATGGTGGTCTGCAATGATAATGATTCGTCATGAAGAATTTAGTTATTATGAAGAGATTGATAAGCAATATAGATGAAAACCAGATTTTGGTACCCCATATAGATATCTTAACAGGTGGATAGAAGATATCGCTTACGAGCAAAATCTTCAGCAAGTTAAGTTTGTTTTAGGCAGACTAAATATAGGAATTATTCATCGTGAGAGATTTCGTGAATTGGATAAATATTATAATGAAGTAAGACAGATTTTATCTAAATGAGAAGAAATTTTTTATAATTATTGCTAATATACCTCTTGCGAAAAAAATAAATTAATTGATAAAGATATGGGTGAACTAAAGGGTTGTATTGTAAAAATATAATGAAAATATTGATATTATAAAATTCCTTGTTCAAAATCTATTTTTTTATGATAAGTAATTGCGCTTAATCCATGTCTGATAAGGGTTTTGATTTTTCAGGATTTCTCCTGAAAAATTGTAGAGGTGGTGATCTAATTTCTAAGATGGGTTCTTTGTGTAAGGGATGAGTTTATCTGGTCAACAGCGTAAACAATTGCAAGAAGCTTTAATTGATGCTTTTCCTGATAAAGCATCATTAGAGCAAATGCTGTCTTTTGAATTGGAGAAGAATTTAGATGTAATCGCTTCAGAAGGAAATTTAAGCCAGAAAGTTTTTGAGTTAATGCCAAGGAAGGTAAAGTGAAGCTGAACCGTTTTATGAACAAGCATTAGAAATTTGTGAACAATGGTTAGTATTAATGTTGGAAATAATCTTGTTCACCGCAGGTACGTCGAAAGCCTTTGAACGCACTGCGTGAACGGGAAAACTTGGGCAGAAAGTAATTGATGTGTATTCATTTATTTTCTCGGCTACCAACTACTGAGATATTGTTGGAAGTTTTGAGAATGTTGTAATGTTTGTAACTTTATTAATTTTGAAAGGGGTGAGATAAGGTGTGGGATAAGATATTGGTAGGTAGTGTAATATATAAAACATGGGGTTATCTGGTTCACAGCGTCAGCAATTGCAAGATGCTTTAATAGATGCTTTTCCTAAAAAGTCATCATTAGAGCAAATGTTATCTTTTCAATTGAATAAAAGCTTAGATGTTGTTGCTCCAGTAGAAGGTAATTTAAGGGATATAGTTTTTGAATTAATAAAAAAAGCAGAAGCAGAGAATTGGGTCGAAGATTTAGTTGGTGCTGCGAGACAGGAAAATCCTGGTAACCAAAGCTTAAGAACCAGTGCTGAAAGCTTGAGAGTTTTACTTGAATCAATGACAACGCCAAAGTTCTCTGAAGCAGTTACTAAACCGCTTGTTAGAGATAGTTTCCAGTTACCTCGCAAATTGAGTATTCAAGAACTAAAACGATTATGCGATCTTTTCTTGCAATGTCAGTCAATGCAAAATCCACTAAGTCGCAAGGATATTATTTTAAATCTACGAAAAGAAATAGCTAGCAACACGATGATCGAAGGAAATGCCAACCAAGTGGTGCTAAGTGTAATTAAAACTTCCCGTCGTTATTCAGGGGGATTGGCAGAACTCTTAGATTCTGTTGAATTCTACGAAAACGATTCAGTTGAAATGCAAAATTTAAGAAGAACTGCAACACAAATGTTGCCAGAGGAGTTTAAGGAATAACGATGTTGTTGAATGTGCCGATAAAACCTAATGATTCAGGGTTTAAGGAACTAATCGATGCTTTAGAGAAGTGTCCTTCTATCACAGAACCTAAGAAGAGAAGAGATATCATTGGTTTTTTGGATGATATTGGCAAACAAGTGGAAGAACGAGACACTGTTCGTGCTTCAGTAATTAGTATTTTAAAAGCATTAAGCGGATTTCCAAGTCGATTTGATGAGTTAATCGATGCGATTGGATTTTACGATCAAGACAATGAGTATTTTAATAATTTAATTGAAGTTGTTAGTGATATTGCTACACAACAACAGGATTTGGAGAATAAATCGAATAAGGTAATTAGTCTTTTTGAAAATTTTGAATTAAACAATAGCGACGAAACATTTGAAAGTTTGTGGTCAGACTTATGCTCAGTTCTCGACAGAATTGATTGGAAATATATTTGGGATGCTTGTATTAAGATTAAAGAAATAAATAAAAATGAAGATCAAAAAAATTATATCAAGAGTTTGTGTTTTACCAAGAATTATGAATCATTAAAGCAAATATTTCTCGATCAATATGATCATACGTTAATAATAAAATTAGGTGAATTTCTTAAAAAGGATAATAAAAATATAAAATCATGGTTAGATAAAGCTAATTGTGAATTTAAAAACACTCGAAGCTCACCCGATCTTAATATTGATGAGAATAGGTATTGCTTTCCACCGATATTGTTAATCATAATTGACAGACTTGGTGATGGAAAAGACCAAGATAAATGGAATGTTAGAGGACAGTTTAAAACTCAAGAACAACAATCTGAACTTTTGTTATCTCAAGATAAACACGGCATTACTTGTGATACTTTTGAAGCAATTCCCGAAAAGATTAAACTTTATCTTGATTTTCTGGAAAACGATTCCAGATTTGGTAGAGAAAACATAGGTAAATTGAGAGTAGAAGTGTTTTTACCACTTTCGGAAATCAGACGAAATATTGATAGTTGGACAGTAGATTCTGAAGAAGGTTGTTCAATCCCTCTGATAACTAAAAATCGTATTTTTATTAGAATCAAAGAACGTATATCGAGAAGAAGAAATTATCGCATAAATTTACTTAAACAGGGCTGGGAAAAGATAGATGGTTTCTTAAAACAAGAACTGGCAATTTCTAAAGCATCGTTTGGAGAAATCAGAAAAAAAACTGGGAAATGTAACTTAATTGAAATCTTAGAAAATACCAATGTCTCTAACTGGATTGAATTAACAGATTTTATGGAACACTGTCTGAGTTTATGGTGTATCAGTTGGAAAAAAACTCTTCCCAATGATGAATCAGAACGAATGAATTTTTTTGGTTCTATTCTTGATAGCGGGATTCCGATCACTTTTTGGAATTGGGATTCCATTCCCCAAGAAGTAGAACAAGAAGTAAAACTTGAAACGAAGTTTGCAGAATGTTTGTGTCGGAGTAATTTAGTTAACCGCTGCCAAAAATTACTCGAAACAACCTGGAGCCTCAGACGAGTAGCCTGGGGTGAGAAAGATAAAATAGAACGTCAAAAAAGACCTGGATATTATCTTGGTATGTTATTGGAAGACCCAGAAATCTTGCCAGAGGAAAACCCTTTGCAAACAATAGGAGTAAACAAATAATATGGCAGACGAAGCCAAATCAGTCCACTGGCATCCTTTTAATGGTCAAGGCGAGCAAATATCAGAAATTCTCAACTTACCTGCTCCGCCTCCTTGGAGAACATTTAAACATTCAATTCCTGCTAAAGATGGTCAACGTTGGTCAGATTTATTGAAACTTGCCAAGAATGATCTCGAACGAGGTGAAAAGTTTCGCTTGTCAGAAATTTCCGACGACCAAAGAAATTCCGAAAATACTGAGCTTCAAAAAGCAATTGATCTTGCGATCGCAGGAGTTAATTCGGCTTTATGTTTGCGTCGTCCCTTGTTGGTTACAGGTCGTCCGGGTTCGGGAAAAACTTCTCTTGCCTATGCTTTGGCATACCAACTAAAATTGGGTCCGGTTTTAAAATGGTCGATTACTGCTCGGACAACTCTTCAGGATGGTTTATACCGTTATGATGCGATCGCCCGTTTACAAGAAGCAGACTCCGATGGCAAACAAGATATTGGTTCTTATATTACTTTAGGAGCTTTGGGTACTGGATTTCTTCCTTCCGCTTTACCCAGGGTATTGTTAATAGATGAGATAGACAAAAGTGATATCAATTTACCCAATGACTTGCTCAATCTGTTTGAAGAAGGGGAATATCAAATTCCCGAATTAAAACGTTGGACGAAGAAAAATCCAGGGCAAGAAGTATCAGTTTTTACTGACGATCAAAATATTTCTGTTAAGCTAGATAGTGGAATAGTAGGATGTAATGCTTTTCCCATTGTAGTGATGACCAGTAATGGGGAAAGAGATTTTCCTCCAGCTTTCAAAAGACGTTGTATTAGAATAAATATGCCCAATCCAGGCATTAATAATTTGACATCTATAGTCAAAGCTCATATGGGTAATGAATATTTTAATGATTCTAGCGATCGCATTGGTCAATTAATTACAGATTTTCTTAGTAAAAAAGATTTGGCAACGGATCAACTCCTCAACGTTGTTTACATGTTGACTGGTGGTGCAGAATCTAACCTTGATAGAGAATCTTTGAAGGAGCTACTATTTAAGAGTTTAAAGGATACCGAGGGATTGTGATGAGCAATCAATTAGAAACATCACAATTTTGCACATTAGCGATTTTAAGGGGTACTAAAACTCTTGGATATTTATTACTTTGGCTACAGAAATGGCATACTTTGAAACTATTTGAACAATTACTTAAGACTCTTAATCAGTCAGAGCTAGAAATGACCAGTTACGATTTGGCTGATTTATGCCAGCAATTCTCATTTTGAAAATTTCATGCAAACTATTGATAAAATTTACTAATAATTTGTCTTGAAAACCCTTTAGTCCGGTTCCATTTGCTTCCATTTTTTTTCGGGTTAAACGATTATTGGTCAAAATGAGAATTGCT
>NZ_JASJDK010000098.1 GCF_030065675.1 Mastigocoleus sp. MO_188.B34
GTTTTGTAATCAAAGGTATAGCCTACAAGCATTAGAGACATTAGAAGCATAACGTTGCCAAAGTCAATTGGAAGCATAAGCCTGCTAAAACGGCAATATTATGGTTCCAATGACAGTAAGGATTTCAGCCATCACATGGCGGTTCGTGACAGCTTCGCCACTTTCCCCCCTAATAAATGCAAAAAATAAATAAGTCTGATAATTGGTTTTTTGTTGAGGGTGGATCGCTATCTCGGGCAAAACTAGAAACAGTTTAAAATAGATTCAATAAGATTTTCTTATTGTTAATAATGAATTAATATCTCACAGATAATTTACTTGCAACTTTAGTCAATATCTCCTTAGGTAGATTAAAGTATACAAATTTATTTCTATGTGCGAATAAAAATGTGTTAGCAAAAACTGTGATGTGCTGTGATTCAACTAAAGTAATTGAATCAACAGCTTCAGTATAGATTTGATATTAGACTTGTATCGAAAACGTTGTAGAATCGAAGACGTTTTCCAGACACCAAGAACAAACTCAAATCTCAAATTGTCTATGATGAATTGAGTAGAATTATCTATTGCTACCAGCAACAGTAAACAGAACTCTTCTTAAGACTAGAATTAAATATTAAAATATCTTACAGAAAGTAAATTTATTATAACCATCTTCAGTCCTCCTGCCATGGTAGCTGCTGCTTATGCTGACATATCAAAAGCCATTATTTATGCCAACTTCCGTCGCAAATGCTAAATTGATGGGAACTGAGCCAGAAGAAGGTTCGAGGGATTACAAACAACAAAATTTTAGTCTTAGTCGGGAAGCAAAACATTTTTCTTCATTCTCTGATGATTTTATCCCCAAACCCCAAACTGGTAAATTAACCGTAGCAAAAAGTCATCAAGCAACTGATTCAGAAGTAATTTTACTTGTAGATGATACTCCTAATAACCTACAGGTACTATTTTCTTATCTTGAGGAACAAGGATTTAAGGTATTGTTGGCTGAAGATGGAGAAAGTGCGTTACAGATTGCTCAATCTCAAGCCCCGGACTTAATTTTATTAGATGTTTTGATGCCGGAAATCGATGGGTTTGAAACCTGTCGTCAGCTAAAAGCTCAGTCATCGACTAGAGATATTCCCGTTATTTTTCTAACTGCTCTTTCCGAAACTGTCAATAAAGTTCAGGGGTTTAAATTGGGAGGAGTTGATTATATTACCAAACCTATTGAGCAAGAAGAAGTCTTAGCCCGGATCCAAACCCATATTACTTTACAAAAAATGCGCCGCACTTTAGCAGCACAGAATCAAGAACTGCAACGGGCTTTAAATTTTGAAGCTTTAGTACGACGTATTACCAATAAAATTCGCGATAGCCTTGATGAGAGCTATATTTTACGAACTGCGACTCAAGAGTTAGGGGAATTTCTTCACCTCAGTAGCTGTCAAATTGAGCTTTATGATTCCGAGCAAATCACAGCTACAATTGCCTACGAACACAGTATTACTTTACCTCAGTGCCAAGGAGAAAGCAGAAAAGTCGCTGATTTTCCCGAACTCTACCGACAACTACTACAAAAAATACCAATTCAACTTGTAGAAAAAATTCCCCAATTCAATCCCCAAGGGATTCAAGTGACCCGCTTAGCTTGTCCTATCTTTGAAGATCGCGGCATAATTGGTAATCTTTGGGGACTCAGACCTCCAGGAGAAATATTTACCGAATTAGAAATTAAACTTATGCAACAGATGGCTTCCCAATGTGCGATCGCCATCCGTCAAGCTCGCTTGTATGCAGCTTCAAACCAACAGATTCAAGAATTAGCCAAGCTCAATCAACTAAAAGATGATTTCCTGAAAACTATTTCCCATGAATTAAGAGCGCCTATGAGCAGCATTCAACTTGCTGCACAAACTATGGAAAGTCTTTTGGCTAACAAAGCAGATCCGAAAAATTCTCCCACTTTTAAGCGAGTTCTCAAAATATTTCACGAGTCATGTCAACGACAAAAGCAATTATTAGATGACCTTTTAACTCTTTGTTATGTAGATGCAAAAGCTAAAACGATCGCACCAGAATTAGTTGATCTCCATCTTTGGATTCCCGAGCTTACCCAGCTATTTTTTCGACGCACTCAAAATCAACAGCAAGAGTTAATTCTCGATTTATCAAAGGAGAAATTGGAGATTTTAGTCGATCCCCTAATTTTGGAGCGGATTATTCGTGAATTACTTAACAACGCTTGCAAATATACTCCTGCGGATGGGAAGATTACGATTCAAAGTACAGCTGATCCACAAGAAATTTCCCTTTGTATTATTAATACTGGTGTGGAAATACCTCCAGAAGAGCAAGAATTAATTTTTAATCAATTTTATCGCATTCCCAATAATGACCCTTGGCAGTATGGCGGTACTGGTTTGGGACTCACATTAGTGAAGAAACTCGCCCAAATTTTAGAAGCTTCAATTGATGTTGAAAGTGGAAATCAACGAACTATATTCTGCATTCGCTTTCCCAAGCAAATTAATTGTTCTGAGAATTAATTGTAGGAACAATTAATTTTCTCAATACTATAGGAATCATAAATCACGGCTAATGTGAATTAAATTCAGCCTTGTAATATCAAGGGTTTCAAAAACCCGCTTAAATCACGTTTGTGATTATTCCCACGAATTTACGTGATTGCAGCTTCTAATTCACATAAGGCGTAAATCATTTATGAGAATTAATATTGTAGAGACGCGACATGTCGCGTCTCTACGAGATTTATCTGTTCACAAATCAAATATGATTGCTATAGTTTAGTATCAAATTCTGTTAACTGCTAGTTACAATCATCAGTTAGTAATCTCCATCACTACAAGCAAGAAATAGCAAATGGGTAACAATATAGCGCTACGCGCAAGTAAAAAGTAAAAAGTAAAAACAGACCGCGCCCGTAGGGCGACAAAAAGCCTAATACGTATGGCTTTTAGGGTTAATACATGTCCTAAGGTAACTTCGTAGTGCTATACCTGTTAAAAGTAAAGAAATGTAACTTGTTCAAATTTGGTCGTCGTGGAAACAAATTTATCTATCCAAAACACTCTAGAAGTAAAGCCTTTATGCATTGGTACTTGGGCTTGGGGCGATAAACTATTTTGGAATTATGGCAGCAATTATGGAGCGAAGGAGGTAGAAGCCGCTTTTAATGCTGCTTTAGATGCGGGAATTACTTTTTTTGATACTGCTGAAGTTTACGGGCTCGGACTTTCTGAAGAACTCTTAGGTAAATTCATGCAGTCTGCAGAAAAAGATGTTCAAATAGCAACAAAATTTGGACCACTACCGTGGAGATTTACAGGTCAATCTGTTGCTGATGCTCTGAGTAATAGCCTAAAAAGACTCAAGGTAGAAAATATAAGCCTTTATCAGGTACATTGGCCTTTTGCTTTTTTTATGAGTCAGAAAACTCTCATGGATGCTTTAGCCCAAGAAGTAAAGCAGGGAAGAATTAAAGCTGTGGGAGTTAGTAATTATTCCGCAGCGCAAATGCGTGAAGCACATGATTTGTTGGCAGCCCATGGAGTACCTTTAGCAGTAAATCAAGTACGCTATTCTTTGCTTTCTCGTCAAATTGAAAGTAGTGGAATTCTGAATACAGCCAAAGAATTAAACGTCACAATATTAGCTTATAGTCCCTTGGCACAAGGTCTATTAACGGGTAAATATTCTTCTGACAAGAATACAACTCCTGAGGGAGCCAGAAAAATAGATCCACGATTTAATCGAGATGGTTTACTCAAAATAGAACCAGTAATATCTCTACTGCGTAGTATTGGGGCAAAGTATGAGCGAACTCCAGCACAAGTAGCTCTCAATTGGTTAATTTCCCAGGGTAATATAATTCCCATAGCGGGAGCAAAAACAGCAACGCAAGTAAAACAAAATGCTGGTGCTTTAGGTTGGAGTTTAAATGAGGATGAAGTTTCACAATTAGAACAGATAAGTCGTCCTTGGCTATAAGTAGTCATTTAAACTTTGAGCCAAATGTTACTACTATGTTCTTTCTTTATAGGTGAGTGAGGTGCAAACAATGTCTACAAGTAATGGCTTTTAAAATCAATGGGCTCAACTATTTGTAAAACTAATTTTTCACATTCTATGATCGCTATTGATTTCTGTGAAGCTGTGTTAAGTACAATAATCTGTACCCAAATAAAGACTTAGTTTATTTCTTGACAAGATTAGAGCAGAACTGTGATGCTGAACAGGGCGATCAGTGTGAGTTGCGAACTATTAGTTATCAGGTGCGTTAGGAAAACAAAGTGTGTTTTCTTCCCATTACCATTATTTGTGATTTGTGAGTAGCGAACTGTCAGTTGTGATTTGTGAATTGTCAGTTGTGAATTGTCAGTTGTGAGTCGTGAGTTGTGAGTTCAAAATTTATTGGTATTTGAAATACCTTTTATGAGGCAAAAATTAAAACTTAGAACTCAAAACTCAGAACTCATTCTTTTTTATCTTGCCCCATCTATTTAAAGATGAGCAGAAAGTTATAAATTAAAACTTGAAACTCATAACCAGATTTACTTTAATGTTATGAACCTGACTGACGCGAACCACCGCCAGCAGAACCTATTTGTTTTTCAGATACTGGGGTTTCATTATTTATAACTTTTTTTGGTTTTGGGATCGGACGTTTGTCAAAAGAATTTGAATCCGAGCGTCCACGGTAAGAACGTCGACCGCGATCGCCATCCCGTCGTGATGAAGAGCGAAGTTTGGGTTTAGAATTGCGACGCATATCTTCATCGATCATGTCAGCTTCTGCATGGAGCCAAGCGGGACAAGTTTGATCGTAAGCGATTTGTAAAGCAGCAGCAGCTATCGCCTGAGCATCATATTCTTCACTTAGTTCGCGGACAATTGGTAGAAATGATGCTAAGCGTTCGCCAGCTAAGGCTTCTTTGACCTGAGACTGTAGTTTCTGTAACTGCTTTGCTTCTATTTGCGCCCGAGTAGGAATTGGTAAAACTTGCCAGTTTTGACGGACGTGGCGTTCAAATAATTGCTGTTTGCGTCGTTCAAAAGGTTGAACCAAGGAGATTGCTGTACCTTCTTTCCCGGCTCTACCAGTCCGACCGATACGGTGGACGTAGGTTTCAACGCTATCCGGTAGATCGAAGTTAATTACGTGAGATAGCTGATCCACATCCAAACCGCGAGCAGCAATATCGGTTGCAACAACCCAACGAACCTGGCGATTGCGGAAACGTTTGAGTAGTCGCTCCCGAGCTTGCTGAGATAGGTCGCCGTGATATTCATCTACACTATGACCGGCAGCTTGTAGGTGGTTGGTTAGTTCTGCTGCAGTACGCCTAGTACGAACAAAAATCAATGCTGTTTCTGGATCTTCCATTTCCAGAATTGGTCTTAAAGCCTTAGCTTTACTCCAGTGACGGGGTACCAAGTATGCAAGCTGATTAATTTTGGTAGGAGTAGCTTTTGGTTGCTCGACAGTAACTGTCACCGGCGAACGCAAAAACTTATTGATTAATTGACGAATCGATGGGGGCATAGTCGCCGAAAACAAAGCTGTTTGGCGTTCTTGGGGAGCTTGAGAAAGAATTTTCTCTACGTCGCTGATAAAGCCCATGCTCAACATTTCATCAGCTTCGTCCAAAACAAACCACTTCACGTGGTCTAACTTCAAGCTACCCCGTTCGAGTAAGTCTATTACTCGCCCCGGCGTACCAACAACAATCTGAGCGCCCCGCTTTAGCTGTAAAATTTGGCGGTCAATTGATTGACCGCCATAGATTGCTAACGCTCGTAATCTTTGGTTACCTATAAACTCCGAGACAGCGCTATGAACCTGGATTGCAAGCTCCCTTGTTGGTGCAAGCACCAAAGCTTGTACCACCTTTTGACTTGTATCTATTCTGTCAAGAATCGGTAGAGAGAATGCTGCTGTTTTACCAGTTCCTGTTTGGGATTGACCGACGACATCACGACCCGATAGTAAGTGAGGGATTGCTTGAGCTTGAATATTTGTTGGTTCGCTGAAGCCCAACTTTTCTACCTGTTGAATTCGTGATTCTGAAAGTCCTAATTCTTGAAACGAAAGACTCATTAATTCTCCTATTCCTTAGTATGAATTATTTTTACTAGTAAACAGATAATTATTGCTAACTATTGATAAAGTCACCGTAGAGGTCATAAGGGTCAGCATCAGTAATAGCAACGCGTACAATGCTTCCTAATCTGACTTTTTCAGCCGAAATTATACTCCCCCCCGAACTTTTTAAGTTGGCGGATTTTCTAACATAGACTAGCCCATCAACCTCAGGCGCAAATCTAGTAGAACGACCAATTAGCTCGCCTGTTTGCGCATTTTCTTGCTCAATTAAAACATCAACGATTTTTCCGATTTCCTGTTGATTTTTTTGCCAAGAAATTGGTTGCTGAAGTTCCATTAATGCTGTTCTACGCTCATCCATTACCTTTTGTGGTAATTGGTTGGGCAAACTGTAGGCTGGCGTTTCTTCCTCCGGTGAAAATGTAAATACCCCAACATGATCGAACTCATGCCGCCGCACAAATTCCATTAGGTGCTCAAAATGCCGATCGGTCTCTCCCGGGAACCCGACAATAAATGTCGTTCGCAGCACTGCTTCCGGTAACGCATTTTTGATGCCTTCAATTGTGGCATCATTTACTCTTCCTTGCCAGGGACGATTCATTGCCCGCAGAATCTCTGGATGTGAATGTTGCAGTGGCAAGTCTAAGTAAGGTAATACATTATCTGTTTCTTTTATAGCTGCTATTACCTCCTTCGTTAGTCCAGTGGGATAGGCATAATGCATCCTAATCCAGGGTACATCGACTTTTCCCAAAGCACGAAGTAATTCAGCCAAACTAGGCTTGCCGTATATATCTATACCGTAATTTGTGGTGATTTGAGAAATCAAAATGATTTCCCTTACTCCCTGAGCAGCTAATTCTTTGGCTTCGGCAACTATCGATTCAATAGTACGCGATCGTTGATTCCCCCGTAGATGGGGAATTATACAAAACGCACATCGATAATCACAGCCTTCGGCAATTCTTAGATAAGCAACCCCCTCCGTTGTTGTCCGGTAACGCGGGGTCGTTTCATCTGCAATGTAAGTCGGTTCTGCTGATACCTCCTTGACTCGCTCTCCTGCTTGTGCTCGTTCAATTACGTCTACTATTTTGTGATAATCGCCAGTTCCCACAACAGCAACAGCTTCTGGTATTTCCTCTAGTAATTGCTGTTGAAAATGCTGCGCCATACAACCGGCGATCACAATTTTTTTATTATCTTCTGCTAGTTCTACTAGGGTTCTAACAGATTCTGACCGGGCTGCTTCAATAAAACTACAAGTATTGACAATCACATAGTCTGCCAATTCTTCATTGCTGTCTACACCATAGCCTGCTTCTACAAGCAGTCCTAGCATATGCTCTGTATCAATTCGATTCTTCTCGCAGCCTAAGTGAGAAATTGCAACTGTTGGCTTGTCACCCATAAATTGAATATTTTTCGTAATATTTTCTTCCAATTACCTAATTAACATTTGTTTTAATTTTATAAATCGGCAATTTGGTCGAGTTCTAATTCCTTTCACCAACTTTTGGTGGGGTCATCAATCTTCTTACGAATTTATCAGACCTTATCAAATATAAAGTTCGTGCTATGATATTATTACTATTTTTTTGGCAATCCAGGGGAAATCAACATCCCTTGGGTAATTCAGTCTAATATTTGATTGCAAATCGCTTTTGGGTTTTAATATTAACCTAGCTTTCGCATTTCGCAACTACCCATAGAGACAGCGCCCTCTGGATGACATTGGTGAAGAGGAAAAATCCGCAACCAATTATCCGTGGCGTTTTCCGAGAAGTCGCTATCCCAAGGTTATCGCGTGGTAAACTTACGCTTCCATAGCGGCACACTTGCTTTCTGACTAAATCATGTCTGGTAAAGACGTGTCGGTTCAATATAAACCTAAATTCTATCTTATACCCTAAAAGACAATCAGTGCAGCTTTTACGCGCTCTAGCTTTTACGCGCTTTATGAGTGGCAAACTCCTCTAGCAGCCTCCTTATATCTTAACATAACTTATGGAATGTTTTGTGCAAAATTCTCTCCTAGGAGGGAGGCATGAAACTGATATAAGCAAAATTAAACGCGAATATCATAATTAATTCTGTTAGGGTCAGCGAGACAATTTAAAATTAATTGTTGACGAAAGACCCTTTACGGGTAAGTCTAATGGCAATGCTCAAGTCTTAAGACTTAGCCATTGCTACACTTACACTCGGTGATACTTTGCTGTATGCGCCGAATAAAGTAAGCTTAGCTAAAAAAATTGCCATGTAAGCTCTGTTGCCGTAAAGCTTAACACTGCTTAACACTTATAGTGTTCACTTCATGGGAATGCTAACAAGTATTAATCTTTAGTGTTAGTGCATGCAGCTAAGACTAAGAGCGTAGTGTATTAAATTTGGGATTGTCCCGATTAACGCAAGATGGCACCTGGCAAAGTAATTGCTTTCGTCCCCTGTGTGCACCTTCCCAATTTCACGGATATGCGCAAGTCTTGACTAAGTGCAGTTTAATGTTGAATGTTCAGTTAAGTCCCTAGAAGAAAAAAACGTGGACTTATATCAGTTATTTAAAACCCGAAGCCCGATTATTGGTGTAGTTCACCTACTACCATTGCCAACCTCGCCCCGTTGGGGAGGTAACTTAAAAACAGTGATTGACCGTGCAGCACAGGAGGCAACAGCTCTTGCTTCCGGTGGTGTTGATGGAATTATTGTGGAAAATTTTTTTGACGCGCCGTTTACAAAAAATCAGGTCGATCCGGCGGTTGTCAGTGCCATGACTCTGGTAGTGCAGCGTATACAAAATTTAGTAACGGTGCCTATAGGTTTAAACGTATTGCGTAATGATGGAATGAGTGCAATGGCTATTGCCACAATTGTCAAGGCACAATTTATCCGCGTTAACGTTTTGACTGGAGTCATGGCAACGGATCAAGGATTAATAGAAGGAGAAGCCCATCAGTTATTAAAATATCGCAGAGAGTTAGGCTCTGATGTCAAAATTTTTGCTGATGTTTTAGTCAAACATGCCCGACCTTTAAGTTCTGTAAACCTAAGTCATGCAGTCCAAGACACAATAGAGCGAGGTTTAGCAGATGCTGTAATTTTATCTGGTTGGGCAACAGGTGTTCCTCCAACTCTCGAAGACTTGGAATTGGCAAGAACAGCGGCAAATGATACGCCTGTATTTATTGGAAGTGGGGCAAATTGGGAAAATATTGCTACACTGATGCAGGTAGCAGATGGCGCAATTGTTTCCAGTTCGCTTAAACGTCACGGTCGCCGCGAACAGACTATCGATCCCATTCGGGTAAGTCGATTTGTGGAAGCTGCACGTCGGAGTTGGAACTCCAAAAGTGAAGGAAAGTCTGTTTCAGTAATAAAAGTACATTCTTAGATTGATGAGTAAGGAATTGAGAATAGAGAATAAGTAGTATTTAGTAATTGTTTGATAATTATTTTTTTGGTAATTATTGTTTTGATAATTATTTTTGGAAACTGAAAATTGTTTGACAATAAAACTTTACTCTTGTTCCTATTCCTATTCCTTATTTATCTACAGAAGTTGTTCATTTCCGATCCGCAATTCCCAAACTCTTAATACCCAATTTCCAAGAATAAGTTTATGATTCGCCGTCGTTCTACTCCCTGGATACATAAATGGTCGCGCCCTATAATTGCTGCGATCGCCGGATGTGGTGCTTTAGTTACTGGTTACTTAACAATAGTGAAGTTAACAGGTGGCTCTGCTGCTTGTAGCGCCCAAGCAACAGCAAGTGGCGGTGCTGCTGGCTGTAATGATGTTCTTTCAAGTGCTTGGGGTACAGTTTTTGGTCAACCGCTTGCTTTGTTTGGCTTTTTGGCATACATCAGTATGTTTGTGTTTGCTTTGGTCCCCTTGGTAATTAAAACCGGTGATAGTAAAAAACAGCGACAAAAACTGGAGAACTTAACCTGGTTTTTCTTGCTTATAGGGGCGATCGCAATGACGGTCTTCAGCAGCTATTTAATGTTTGTGCTGTTTACCCAAATCAAAGCAGTTTGTCCTTACTGTATAGCCTCAGCTTTATTTTCCCTCAGCATGTTGGTACTAACAATTGTTGGTCGTAGTTGGGAGGATTTAGGGCAAATATTCTTCACAGCCGTTATTGTTGGTATGGTTACCCTGGTAGGAACATTAGCTGTTTACAATGGTGTTGGTTCCCAAGCTAACGCTGGGGATGGGGGTAATCCAAAAGTTGTCTTGCGCCCTTCTGGTCAACCAAAACCACCGAAAGGCTGGGAAGTTACAAGCACATCAGGTGAGGCAGAAATTCAGCTAGCTCGTCATCTAAAAGAAATTGGTGCGAAAAAATATGCCGCTTGGTGGTGTCCTCATTGCTACGAACAAAAGCAGCTATTTGGTAAAGAGGCTGTTAAAGATTTAGATATTATTGAGTGTGCTCCCCAAGGAAATAATCCTAAACCGGAACTATGTCAAAGCGTTGGGATTCAAGGTTTTCCCACTTGGCAAATCAATAATAAACTTTATCCTAATGTGCAGTCATTAGAAAAATTATCTGAACTTTCTGGATATAAAGGACCGCGTGATTTTAAAAATTTCCCAAGTGCTTTTCAGTAGTTTAATATTAATTGTAATTAAATGAATTGTAATTAATATCTCTACAAATAAATCTGTGGTTTATTTATGCGAGCTGGGCAAGATGCTTGAACGGCATTTTTCTGCTCAGCTTTTGCTTTTATTGGTAGTTTTGTTGTATGACACAACATCTTCAGGTAGGAATCCCCATCACTCTAGAAACTTACTTACGCTGGATACTCACATATATTATTTACTGATTCTCACTGCTGCTCCCCATTCACAATATCTTAGGTTGTAAATCTAATAAAGTATATTTTTTAAGTAAATACACTTAAGAAAATATACTTTATTTGTTCTACTCTATGTTGCTTAATAATTAAAAAAATATGTTTTACAATTACCCCCCCCACTGTAATATTACTGTTTTAATTTTTTGAAAATATACTGGTTGCTTTTAGTTATACTTCAATCACTAAAGCTGAACGATTAATGGAGGATAAAAATTCCCGAACCGAACTGAAGTAAAGTTCTTAGTCGCCTATTTTGGATTTAAAGCTATTTGAATCAGAAGTTTTACAGCTTTAGTCTTCTTGATATTTTTTAAGTTCTATTCCTCGAGTATAGTCTGCATAATTCTTAAATCCATAGCCTAAAGTTCCATATTATGAGCTTTAGGTTATGAATAATTTATGTATTTAAAACTACTTTCATTGAATATGGCATCTCCTATGATGTAAGGCAGTATGGAGTATAATGTGTGAGAAAAATATTGATACATGCAAGTAGTTATACTGTCCATGCAATTGAGAAAATGATAAGGATTATGTCCTTGTTGGTAATTGTGATTTTTACTTTATTTGAGTTTTTTTTCAAAAATTTAGATAAGTTTAGTTTCAAAGAGGGTTTATGCTCTAAAAAATCTAGAATTGCCAGAAATAGTTTAACGAAAGTAAGTAAATAATTGATGGGAATGAGCAAGCAACTAGGTAAACGTTTCCTGGGGTTTGTGTTTGGATCTAAACCTTCCCTCAGCAAGGATTACAGAGAATTAGTAGCTGCTTCTAGCGTTACATTTTGTATTTTACTTTTACGTTCTCTCGGTATATTTGAACCCTTAGAATGGAAAGCTTTAGATCATTTTTTCCAACTGCGTCCTGAGGAAAAACCCTCATCACGTATTACCATTGTCACAATTGATGAAGCTGCCATCAAAGAACCTGGATCTTGGCCAATTAAAGATGAAATAATTGCTGATTTACTCAACAGAATTAACCGCTATAAGCCACGAGCTATTGGTTTGGATATCTATAGAGATGTACCTATAAAGCCGAGAAATGAAGAATTGGTGCAGGCTTACAAGTCTGTTCCAAATTTAATTGGAACTGAATTGTTATCGGCTAACAAAAATATTCGGGTTTTTCCACCGAAAGAATTAAGTCAAAAAGGAAAAATTGGTTTTAATAATATTCTCACAGATGCAGATGGTAAAACCCGGCGAGCTTTGTTGTATTGGCATATCAATAACCAAAAACATCAAAGTTTTGCCTTGAAGTTAGCTTTGACCTACCTCAAATCAGAAGGTATTACCCCCAAAAGAGTAAAAAATTACAAAGATGCTTTAAGGTTGGGTAGAGCAATATTTCGACGTTTTCAGTCTAATGATGGTGGTTATGTAGGGGAGAATGATAGGGGTTATCAAATATTATTTAATTTTCCTAAACCACCTTGTCCAAAATCTGAAGTACAAATAGAATATTGTGATTTTAATTTCGATAGAGTATCTTTTGAAGATTTGCTTAACTCTGATGCACCAGCAGATTTATTAGAAGATCGGATTGTTTTAATTGGTTACGCTGCATCTAGTATCAGTAGACCATTTTTAATCCCCTATTCACAAAATTCGACAAGGGCTGGTAAAAGAATAACTGGAATTGAATTACAAGCTTATTTGATTAGCGGATTGATTCAATCAGCGATGACCGGGAGACCGCAAATACAAGTTTGGTTTAAGCTCACAGAATACATATTTATTTTTTTCTGTGCTTATGTCGGTGCTTTCATAAAAAATCGGACTTACTATTCTCTACATTGCTTTATTGGATTACTATGCTTATGTCTAATCTTATTTGCTGGCTCCTATATTAGTTTTATTTTTGGTTGGTGGATTCCATTAATACCATCTTTATTTGCTTTACTGGGTTCTGCTGTTGTGGTTACATACCAAATCGCTCAGATTCAAAATGAATTACAACGTTCTAAAGAATTTTTAGCTCAAGTCATTAACTCAATTCCGGATCCAGTTTATGTCAAAAACAGTAAATATCAATGGGTTGTCTTAAATGAAGCCTTTTGTCGTTTGATTGGTCGCCAAAGAGAGGAATTACTAGAAAAATGTGAATATGAGTTTCTTCCTGAAGATGAAGCAAATATATTTCGCCAACAGGAGGAACTAGTTTTTTATAGCCGACAACCTCAAGAGCACGAAGAGAAATTTACCAGTGCCAATCAAAAAACTCATTTACTTGCCACTAAGCGATCGCTACACAGAGACAGTGCTGGTAATTTTTTTTTAGTGGGTGTAGTTCACGATATTACAAAACGCAAGCGCTTAGAAGAAGAACTTAAGCATAAAGCAGAAGAATTATCTCGCCACAATAACGAATTAAAGTCTAAAGAAAATGACTTACGGTATCTGGCTTACCACGATCCACTTACAGGTTTACCTAACCGGAAATTTTTTACAGAACAATTACAAGAGTCTGTGAATTGGGCAAAAACTAGCAGTTTATTGCTGGGATTATTGTTCATTGATTTAGATGGCTTCAAACAAGTTAATGATACATTTGGACATGAATTAGGCGATAGCTTGCTATCGGCTGTTAGTCAGCGTTTAATTAGTTGCTTGCGTGGTAGTGATATAGTGTCCCGATTGGGCGGTGATGAATTTACCGTAATTTTACGGGCTATACCAACCGTAGAAATGGCAGCTACAATGGCTCAGAAAATTCTTGCTGCAATGAATGAATCAATAATTATTGAAGGTCATATTATCAAAATTTCTGCCAGCATAGGTATTAGTATTTACCCTCTCAGTGCCGAAGATTCTCAAACTTTGATTCAACAAGCAGATGCGGCGATGTATCGTGCCAAAGAATTAGGTAAAAATTGTTATAGATTTCTTGAAAAAGAAGAATGGGAATTGAGTGTTAATGAACAGTTCCAGAATACTGACTATTTCTATCCTGGTGGACAATTATCTTATTGAGTGGGGAGGAGAGTGTGGGAAGCGTATGGAGTATAGGAAAAAAGAGAAATTTTTGTCGGTAATCTTAGAGCAGGACGGAAATAGTAGAAATTTGGTTGATAAACAAAATTGCTGTTGATCGAGAATAATCAATGGAGTAATGTGTTAGCAGAACTTACAACCTGACGCTAGTATCCTGTTAGGCGTATTATGAACATTATTTTCTGTAAGTAAATAGGAAAGGAATTCTAGACTATTACAGGACTTACGTAACGAAAGCGGATCCGGAGCCGTTACCTTTGGATCTGCCGACACCCCAGGCTAAACGCGTATCTGTAGAATATAGATTTGTCATTGCGACCAAAACGCAGTTTAGGTTTAGCCATAGCGTGACGTTAGTCATACCTAAGAATTACTGTTAATTAACCTTCACTAAGCAAATCATTTTTTAGTACTTTTCCGGAATATCATCCTATTTAAGTGTATTTACAGGGGAAGTTTTTGTCAGAAACAAAATGCAAAACATTAGCTGTAAAGTACCAACATATATACTGCAGGTACGGAAACTGTAAATATACTTACATGATTTCTAAAAAGAAGAAATATTTATTTAAAAATTACAACGGCAAACATGTAAAAATTAATTAGTTTTAATTAAGAACGCGGCAGCATATATATATTTTTTTTTATCGGCAATTGTCACTTAAAAGACAATACATCCTTCCTTAAGGCATTAAGCTGATCTAAAGATTCTTGAGTGTGGGGTTTGACACTCTGGGAAAAACAATACATGTACACAAGATTTAATTAGCTTTTATTTCAGTATTATTGCTATTGTATTAGTATTTTTAACACTTTTGGCAATGATATGCATTCCATAGAGTTGCGTATAAGAGTAGAGTAATTTTACGGAGTCTAGGATATGATTTTATAAAGATTTAACTTTTATCCACGAAAGCCGGAACATAGGCGGAAATAAAGTACAGAATGCTTGCTCTACACCTAAAAAAAAGGGAAACCAAAAGATGTTTGCGGAAAATAGATTCATAAGTGCCAGTGTAATTGTACTGTTGCTTGGAGTGCAGTTGGTAACCCCCAAAATTTCCCAAGTCATAGCAAACTTCACAGATGTGACTTTTTATGGTCCCAAGGCTATTGCAAGTCATGGCACAAAGAAAACAAGCTCACATCATTTCAAAAAAAATAACGAACTAGATGAAGAATTCCAGCCACCAGATTATGGTGGTCCTGACAGCGAAAGGGGTAGTGGAACCCGTTGAATACTCAAAATGAAATGAATAAAAGCTTTTAGATATTCAATTATTCCATCTTTGTGTTACTGGAAATCCATAACATTAGCGTGATGATTTCCAATATCGATCTTCTTTGACCAATGTGTGAGCTTCCCATTTTGGGTCTGTTTGGGGGAAATCAAGACGATAATGTCCTCCTCGGCTTTCAGTCCTGAAAGCAGCACTCTGAAGGATTAATAGCGCTATGTCAAGTAGATTTTGAGTTTCTGCCCATATTTGCAAACCTTTGTCTACTGCACCGGGTAATTTGAAAGTTGCACTTTGTAGGGGCTGCAAAGATGATAAAAATTTGCTTATATCTAAATTAGCAAAATCCTTTTTCCAGGATTTAACTGTTAAAACCGCTTCTTCTAAACGAGATTTTTCTCGGCATATACCTGCGCTTTGCCAAACTAATTTGGGTATATTTTTCCTTATAAATTCCACATATTCTTCCTGTGGTTTCCACTTATCCTTATCAACAGCATATTCTTTACTAGAGAAAGCTGTTTTTTCTTCTTGATTTATGGTTTGAGTGTTTATTTGTGGAGAATTGGTACCTTGATAAGGCTGAAGTTTTGCCATTTGTCTACCAAAAACTATACATTCTAGTAATGAATTACTAGCCAGACGATTTGCACCGTGTACTCCGGTACTAGCAGTTTCTCCTACTGCATATAATCCTTCAATCGAGGTTTTGTTCATCATATCTGTGAGAATACCACCCATCCAGTAATGAGCCGCTGGTGCAACAGGAATAGGCTCACTAAAAACATCTATACCCCACCGTTCACAAACTTTGATGATATTGGGGAAACGCTGTCGAATTTTTTCTTTAGGTATGGGACGCATGTCCAGCCAAACATTAGCGGTGGCGGGATCTGTTGCAGTTTTTTGTAAATGGTTAAAAATAGCTCTACTTACTACATCTCTAGGAGCGAGTTCTCCTTTAACGTGATAGTCAAAGGTAAAACGTTTTCCTTGGTCATCAACCAGATGTGCTCCCTCACCTCGGACAGCTTCACTAATTAAGAAACGATCTGCACCAGTTTTAGTTAAAGCCGTAGGGTGAAATTGAACAAATTCTAAATCTCTGAGAACAGCTCCTGCACGCCAAGCCATTGCGACACCATCACCAGTACTAACTGCGGGGTTAGTTGTTTGAGCAAATACCTGACCGCCACCTCCAGTAGCTAAAACTACTGAATCAGCTTTTATCCATTGAATTCGACCTTGATAGAATAAACTAATACCCCGAACCCGTTTCCCTGGTGCTTTTAGCCACAGATTTAAAGCTAATGCTTTTTGAATAACTTGAATATTGGATCGACGCAGAACTTGAGCTGTCAAAGTATTCACAACTTCTCGACCCGTGGTATCAGCTGCATGCAGTACTCGATGTCGAGAGTGAGCGGCTTCTAAGGTTAAGGCTAGATTTTTACCATTTCGGTCGAAAGCAACACCTAAATTAACTAGAGATTTAATACACTCAGGTGCTTTCTGGGCTAAAAATTCTACAGCATCAACATCACACAATCCAACCCCTGCCTGGATTGTATCTTTAACGTGAAGAGCAGGTGAATCATCTGTAGAAATCGCAGCAGCAATACCACCTTGCGCCCAGTCGCTAGCAGAAATGGAAATAGTTTCTTTAGTAATTAAGCCGATTTTTAGGTTTTTATTCATGCACAGTGCTGTATAAAGTCCAGCCGCGCCTGCGCCAATTACTAAAACATCAAAATTAGTGGAAATGTTTTCCTGAATCAAAGTATGCAAAAGGTTGAATTTAAAACAGTTAAAGGCAAAAAAGACGTTCAATCTAAAAAAGATTGAATTAACAAAAACTATAATTTAAAAGGGTTTGGGCATTAGTTTATTTGCTAGGGGAGATTTTGAAATTAATATTTACACGCCTTTACCCTTACTCCATCGGGCTTACTATTTAGTATTTAACAAGATTGTCCCATTTATCTATTAAATTGAGGAATATTTTAATGCTGGAATTGCTAAAAAATTGATGTTAATAAATTACCGATATTAACAAATTAAAACCAAAAAATCAAAAACATCAGCTAGCTTGGGAAAAAGTATATCTTAAATTTTCGATGGAAGGAGCCTTAGCAGATAGGAAGAATAATACTTTAGAGAGAGTAGTATCAAATTGGGTCAATTATTTGTAAAGAAAAGATACTTATAGTTGCATTTTAGAGCAACGTGTTTATATTGTTCGATTTTTTTAGGACAGATACATATATTAATTGCATCGATGCAACCTTCTGAGAACCCAGTTATGACTCCTTTGCAATCAAGGATGATTACAATACAGGGTGGTATTAATAATGAACTACAAACTGGATAAAAACTATTACTTACTAGTTCTAAACTTCCGAATAGTTTTGGGTTATGAAATGTTAATAAAAAAGGTCGGACTTACGCAAATAGAACTGGAATCTAAACTCTCAGTGCGTAAGCCCGTTCGAGAAAGAAGAAAAACAGTCCGATCAAAAAATTCAATCAAATAAACTCTAATTAAATAAATTTGAATACTTGTTTTATCTTCTTCTAATCAAATAAATATCTCGCACTTTTTTGAAAGAGCCTTACCTTAAGTCTCTTATTGATTTATCTGTAAATACCGTTATTAAACCGGTCAGCCCCTTCGTTAAAGATAGCTTCGCTTTTTGTCACTGTAAAATCATCCAAGTGAGATTGCAGTAATTGTTTTTGACGATTGCTCAATCCAGAAATATCTAAAACATCTTCTACATTTTCATAAGGAGCGTTCAGAATAACTTTCCGAGCTAAAGTCGGATAGAACCCCGGATATTGCTGGAAAGCTCGCACATTAGTGTTATTTAAATCTATTTTGTCACCATAAACATCTGGTAATTTAGCATCAGCACGATTACGCAAACGAGCTATTCCAACTCCTAAGGTCGGTGTGGGTTGGTTAAACATTGTGCTCCTTAGATCGATTGCATGGGCTTGGGGAACAAATCCCAACCATCCAAAACATCCTATCAACAAACTAAAAACAATTAATACACGCGCTAATAGTTTCACGATTCTTCTACCTCTTTCCATCGGACAAAAACCAAAATTTCACAAATCAAAACTCATTTATTAAGAGCGGCTCAAGCAATAGCAATTACTATTTGCCAAGATTCCCCAAAATACGCCATGAGGTATGAAGTAACTGATAATTGTTCATTGATTCAAGTTTGACGAACATACAGCACTCATTCACAACTAATATACAGCGTATTAATATCTACAATACTTGCCGCTATTAGCTTTAAACTTATTTTTGTCAAAAATTATCAAAATTTATGCTCAGAATTTTAAATTTACAGTCTTTTTCGGACATGCATATTTAAGTCAAAATTTCAAGCAATAACGGCGGCTAGTAGAAATAAAGCATCTACTAAAATTGTACTTAAAACTGCACCACTAAAAGCATAGTAGTGACTTTCTTGTTTCCGTAAAGGTATTACTCCAAGTATTAACAATATTGTAGCTAAAATAAATGCCCAGCCTTGTCCCCACGGTGTCTGTACTTGTGTTAAAGCGCTTTGCAATATTGGTCTAACTAAATCCGGCTCAACCTGCATTATCTGTCGCCAGTGTGGTATCAAACCTACCAAATAAAAATATACATCTGTGAGTGCAGTACCCAGTAAAGAACCTAAATAAAACCAATTACCTACTTTGCCCCAATTTCGATACGCGCACCATAAAGCAAAAGGTAAACCAACAGATTCTACGGGTAAATGCCATAAAGGTTCCCAACGCAACCAACCCCAGTAAATCGAACCAGCTAACCAACTCCAGCTAAACCCTATCAGCAAATCGCCCCATAGATAGGTGCTGTAACGCGACATTAACAATTTACCCAACCAAACCCAAAATCCCGTCAAGGCTAAACTCATCCAAGGTAGCGATCGCACTAATGGAGCTTCTATAAATACTGGTACTGAGACCAAAAATACTGAAAAAGCAAATACTAGCCAAATTCCCCTAGAACTGAATTTACTTGTAAAGCCTACAACCAGGGGAGAAACTATTCCCTTATCCATGATTTCTTCCTTATCTTCACATTCCTCACAAATTTTTTCCTTGAAAAATTTTTCTTCAAAAGAAGAAAATCGAGCACCAGAGGATGAAAAAAGTGTATTGTTAATCAATTTTTTAATATTTGTTACTTAACTTTACTTTATGTAATTTAAGATATCACAATCAAAAATCCCCCCTGGGGGCATATTTATGTTACCTCAACTACGCTTTTTTTCAACAAAAAACCCAAAATAGGCACAAAAAAAAGCAAATTTTAGTCAAAAAAAATACTTCTTAAAAATATTTGGAAGATTAGGTTTGCCAACAAAAATAAGGTTTAAATGAAACTTTGTTACCAGTTCAAACTGAAATATTTAGCGCGAGATTTTTTAAGACTTCAGAAAGCATAAATAAAAAGTAAAAATACAAGTAAATAAAAACTGTAAAAGCAGGTATTCTGGAGCGAGAACAGGGTTTGATTCTGAGGCAAGTTCGATATCGCCTTGCTATAAAGCTTTGGAAACTTATTTCCTGGAAGCAAACGATGACATCCAAATTTACAATCGCGAGCAACTTTTATTGAAGTGAGTAATTAGATGGGTATCTCAAAACGTATATTTTTTCCTATATTGACGGCTTTATCTGCAATTTTATCGGTTGCTATCTTTTCTCTTCCGGTTTTAGGTTCTGAAACAACTGCTGTTGAAACAACAACCCAAATGAATATTTGGCAAGCAATTGTTTTAGGGTTTGTCCAAGGTGCAACTGAATTTATTCCCATTAGTAGTACAGCACACTTAAAAGCTGTTCCGGTGCTATTAGGTTGGGGAGATCCTGGAGTAGCTTTCAGTGCCATGATTCAGTTGGGCAGTATTGGAGCTGTTTTATGGTATTTCTGGGGATTATTAACAGAAGTGATTGGCGGTGCATTCGTTGCTTTGAAGCGTTCTGATTATCAAGACAATAACTTTAAAATTGCTATTGGTATTGCCGTAGGTACCCTACCAATTGTCTTTTTTGGTCTTTTGGTCAAAGTCTTCCTCGAGGATTTTTACGAAAATAGTGTGCGTAGCATGACAATGATTGCATGTGCTTCCATTCTTATGTCTGTATTAATGGGACTAGCAGAAAAACTGGGTTCGAGAAAGCGTAATTTTGATAAACTGAGCGCTAAAGATGGAATTTTAATGGGCTTTGGTCAACTTTTGGCAATAGTTCCGGGAGCTTCTCGCTCGGGTTCCACCATCACTACTGGACTATTTATGGGCTTGGAAAGGGAAACTGCAGCGAAGTTTTCATTTTTATTGGGTATTCCTGCTATTACTCTACCGGGAATTGTCGGACTTAAAGATTTACTTGAAGCCGATTTAGGAAATATGAGCGTATTAATGCCTTCGATCGCAGGGCTACTTTCATCAGCAGTTTTCTCTTATTTAGCGATTGCTTGGCTGTTAAACTTCCTCAAAACGAGAAGTAATTGGATTTTTGTTTGGTATCGTCTAGTATTTGGAATTGCAATATTGGGCTTAATATCAACCGGGATATTGCAAAATATATAGAAATAATACTCAATGAATTAGTGTTTTCTTGACTTTTACCAAATAATGATTTGAGGCTAAGTTTTAGAAATTTGAGTTGTTGTTTAAATCTTCAAAACCGAGATAATACATAACTCAGTTTCTCGATATCCTAAATTCTGGGAAATTAGAAGTTTTCCAGAATTTAGATTTTAAGCTAGTAAAATGCTCTTTATATTGGGACTTCCAAAGAATAAAATAATCAAAAAAACTCAAGAGGTCGCATCTAAACAATAATGATAATCATTATGATGGAGGGGAGGTGTAATTCTGCCTTATATCGTCCCCTTGCAGAATAATTATCTACACAAGTAATACCATTGGTAAGTTCTCTAATCCCTTTGCGGATGGTATTTCTATCCCATCCTAATTCTTTTTGAGCTAATAATTGCCCTCCGTACCCTAAAGAAATTACAGTTTGTGCCTGGAAACGTCGTCTTGCTGCACCTTTTAATTGAGATGCTGTTTCTTTGAGTAAATCTTTAACCTCGTCAGTTAATTCCATAGGCGATTTTAACACCCAAAAACTTTAACTATGCATTATTGAATTTACTACAATTTGCGGAATCAGTGCTGCCGTCGGCAGCACTGATTCCGCATCTATAAAATGATTATTATTTTCATTATTGATTATTTTATTCTTTGGAAGTCCCTTATCAAAACGGAGTCCTACATATAAAAAATTTTAATTACCAATTAGCAATTACAAATTATCAAATAGCTAATGCCGCACTAAACTAAAGCTACCAGAGACGAGTGTATAAAATTTTCAATATTTGATAAAAATAAACCCTTCTCTTAATATCAAAGAAGGGTAGTTAATGAAGAGATCTATTGATAATGCAAAACAAACATTTAGATTTCTTAAACGTTAGCTAATTCTCTTATTCGTGGATTCATAACTAGTTCGACCATTTGATTAATTGGCAATGAGCAATCTTTTTGAGCAATCCAGTTTGGCATTTCTTGCCAACAACTTGGACAAAACAAATAGACTTGATTTCCACGAATGTGCCGTAGCATATTATCGGAACAACAAGGACAATTAATCATATTAGCCTCGATTTCTTTATTAAGTAATATTTTGATGAACCGCTTAGTATTCACCTATACTTCAAGGTTATAAACGAAATATAAAGTTCGTGCTACAAAACATACTGTTTCTTCAAGAAAGTTAATTAGTTGATACCTAGCTTTACCAAATAATGAGCAAACTAGTTCTTTTTCTTATAATTAAGGTAAACATATTAAATAAAACTTAAAAACATAATGCCAATTTCCAATAAAGTAAAACAAGTAATATGCAAAAAGATAATAAATTAATCTATCCCGAACAGACTTACGCAACATACTGTTACAGTTTTTTGATTATTTCGTAACTATTTTGAAATGTATTTTTTTGACCCGCTCTGAATTCTGTATGAGAAATAAATTCTGAATATCTCTTAACTTCCTCGGTAGTGCATGAATTGCACAGGGAAAATCCTCAAAGTTTTTGCTAGTTGAGAAATACGAAATTTGCTTTGGAGCGAACGCGGTAATTCTTCCCAAGTAACAGGGTGAAAACCAAAACGACTATAAAAGTTTGCGAGTCGTTTTCCCAAACATTCTAAATAAAGTGCTTGCTCACAAGATGCAATTAAATGTCGGGTTAAGAAGCTTCCCAAACCGCGTTTTCTCCAAGTAGGTAAAACAACCAAGCTTCCTAGCTCTTTGACTCCGGAGTATTCTCTTAATTGTCCGCATGCGACGATATCCCCAGAACATTCGATCACCCAAAATTGTTGCCATCGAATTTGGGTCGGATCGAGTTTAGCCCTTAATACTAAAAATCTAATTGACCAAATATCAGATGGTTTTGCTTCGCGAATAATACATCCATCAGGTAGAACTGACATACTAATGATTTAATATCCTCTATAATACACAGACAAAATAAACGTATGTCTTGTATTCAATTCCAGAGATATTTGAATGGCTATGTTAAAAAGAGAATCTAAAAGATAGTAATGATACGAAGAATACTGGACGATAGTCTAGTTACAAGTTATTATCTGTCCGTTACTTTACTGCCTTAGTTATCAATTACTACTAATCTGTACACGATGTCAAACGAATTAACAAAAATTAAGGGCGGACGATGGGACTCGAACCCACGAATGGAGGAACCACAATCCTCTGCCTTAACCACTTGGCTACGCCCGCCATTTCCTCAACGCAATAGAGATAATAACACACTCTTATAAAATTAATCCATAGTTTTTCTTAGAATCGCTAAAATAAGTTGAATTCTAGAATTGAACACCTAAAGTTTGAGATTTGAAGCTCGAATTCCATAGCTTGAATTTTTAGGCTGGATATCCAGGGCGAGGTCATGACAGCTAGACACTATAAACTTCTAAAAACCTAAAAACTGAAAAAATGAAACTTTTAAAGATTATTGCTGGTACCGCAGTTGTTGGATTGACTTTGTTAGGGGCATCTATGGCAACTACCAATCCCTCTCAAGCCGCATATGAAGAGTATGCTACACAGCGCTTAACTAAGTACCTTAAGGATAATGTGTGCGGTAAGTCCAAAAACTTTTTGGACAATTTACCCATTAAACTTAATTCTCAATGCGACAATTTACTAAATTCTGCGAACCCACAAGTTCAAGAAATTATTTCCAGAACGACTCAAAGGCAAAATTTCATCATTTTTAGCATTTATCATACGGACTTGAAGTTGGAATCCTTCTCCTTTATTCCCGGCTACAAGTTTGAAAGCGTTGGAGCATTCAACAATTTTTACATCTACAAGGCCCAACAACAGTAACAAATATTGCATTCATCTTTATTGGCACTCAATTATAAATATTTGAACAAAGTGTTTGCAAACAATTACTAACTTTTCAAGTTACAAAAATGGTTAGTGCACCAAAGAAAAATGTAACTATTGATACGAGTTTTTTTATAACTATCTTGTGTTATTTCCTATTGAAATAAAATTACTTTCGAGCAAAATTTTAAATCAATTGCACTTAAGAGCATTCGCTGCTATAGTAATATTCCTAATATTTTAATATAGCCCTAACTATATTCCTGTATAAGTACTAGTTAGGAAAATCTTTTCATAACTATCAAAATTTAAACCCCGTTCTGTTAGCAACAGGCACTGAAGAAAATTTTGGAATGTCGAGCGTTAGAAAACTTTGTATATCAAAAATTCGATCATAATAGTTAGTCTAATTTTATTATACCCAAGCAGTTTACATTACTAGACTGTCTAGGCATAATATATTCACTAAAATCCATATTTCAGCATTAACTTAGTTTCTGCTCGCATCAACTAAATAATAAATTAATTTAAAAATAGTTTTAATAGTTGAATGGGTAAATCTGATTATTGATATTTTTCTTCGTTTATCATTTAATTTACGTGTAAATAATAGCTTAATAGCTGTTTTGATTTGGAATAATATTTGTGTGTTTACTTCAGAATTTTAGAAGATGTCATAATGTTAAATATTTGAGAGAGGTTTTGCTTTAAAAGTTTTGATTGTATATACTTGGCTTCATCAATCTTGGATGAGCAAACAGCCTTATTAGTGCGATGGTAAAAAGTATGATTGTTTTCATTATAAAAAAACAATAATAGTTATTATTATTTGTTTCATGACTAATGGAACAGATGAGTGAATGCTGCGAGTAAAGCGGTTAAGTTTAGTTACTAAATTAATGTGAAAATTATATGTCAAAATTAAAATACAGATATCAAATTAATTTTATACTTACCAGATAGAATTCTGAAATTTTGATATAAAAGAAGCTGAAACTCACAAATAAATACGCCTTCTAGTCCATCTCTAACTATTAGTGAAACATTCATTTACACCACAGTCGTCGGGATATTTATTGATATATCACGGAAGCCGTGACCCTCGCCCAGAGAGTGCAATGCAGCAACTAGCAGGTAAGATATCTCAAAAATTGAGAAGTTATCCCACACATGATACAAGTAGTCCTATTGTATCGACACTAAAACATCAAGTATTTGTAGGGACAGCATCTCTAGAGTTTGCTTCACAACCTTTGCACTCACAAATTATTGAATTTGCTCGCAATTCAGCGGATAAAGGATGTAATCGCTTGCAAATATTACCTTTGTTTTTACTTCCAGGAATACATGTCATGGAAGATATTCCAACAGAAGTTTCACAAGCAAAAGCACAACTTGGTGAAGATATTGTTGTTAACCTACAGCCATATTTAGGTTCTCATCCCGGTTTAGAAGCTTTATTGGCAAATCAATTACGTATCAACCGAGCAGACGCAACTATTTTACTTGCTCACGGTAGTCGTCGTCAGTCAGCAACAATGTTGGTAGAGCAAATATCAGTAAAATTAGGTTTAGTAACTGCTTATTGGGCTTCACCACCAAGTTTAGAATCACAAGTTGCGACTTTATTCTCTATGGGTTGTAGAAAAATTAATGTTATACCTTACTTTTTGTTTGCAGGCGGAATCACCGATACAATTGCTCGAACGATAGAAAAGTTGAAACTAAATTTCCCTACGATTAGCTTCCAACTATCTAAACCTCTAGGAGCAAATGCAGAAATAATCGAACTAATTTGGGATTTAATGGAAAGATGAATTGCTCAGTCACACAGGGAAGACAATCCTTGAGAAAGGTTTATTTGGTAGGTGCAGGTCCAGGAGATCCAGGACTGATGACCCTTAAGGGTAAAGGTATTCTCGAATGTGCAGATGTAGTTATTCATGATGCCTTAGTTAGCCCTCAAATTTTGGCAATGATTAACTCTCAAGCCGAAAAAATTAATGTGGGAAAGCGAAAAGGAAGACATTCCCAAGCACAAGAAAAAACAACACAATTGTTGATTGATAAAGCACAAGAAAATGCCATCGTAGTCAGACTAAAAGGTGGAGACCCATTTATTTTTGGTCGTGGTGGTGAGGAAATGAAAGCATTAGTCGAAGCAGGAGTATCGGTAGAAATAGTCCCTGGTATTACCTCAGGAATTGCAGCTCCTGCTTATGCTGGTATCCCCTTAACTCATCGACTTTACAGTTCTTCAGTCACATTTGTTACTGGTCATGAGGCAACCGGTAAATATCGTCCAGAAGTAAATTGGGATGCTATAGCTCACGGTTCGGAAACTATAGTGATTTATATGGGGATTCACAACCTACCCCACATAGTTCAACAATTGATTAATGCTGAATTAAGTTTAGATACTCCCGTTGCTCTCATACGTTGGGGTACGCGACCAGACCAGGAAGAATTAATTGGTGAGTTAGGGACAATTCTCGAACAAGTAAAAAATGTAGGTTTTGAAGCTCCAGCCGTTGTGGTGATTGGTGCAGTCGTGAAGATGTATGGTTTGCTATCTGTTTTGACCTAATCTTCGCAGTTTGATAATCAGCGAATAGATGTTAAGCTATCCCACGGCTAGTATATGAGTGGATAATCTTTAAACCATAAAGACTGAGGAATTTCAAGTACTATTCCTTAATTTTGTGATATGCACAATGGCGTTTAGCAAGATCTAATCTTCTTGGTATCCAGAGAAATAAGTGAGATAAATAAGTATTTTTTGAAGACGTTCGCACAGAAGGATCAAATTAGAATTAGGATCTAAGTGGTTTAATGTCTTAAAATTAAGTTACATTTAATTAAGATTCTTACTAAAACTCTGAACATGTTATAGAAGTCCTAAGCTCTGTAACAGTTCAGTTGGAACAGTTGTATTAAATAAAGTGGAATTATAAACATCCGTTTAACAGCATAGTAACAGGGAAATATATTCCTATATTCCTTCAAGTGCTATTGCTGATTAGTTGTATCAGCATCTAGAGGCAAATTAAAATGAAATTCTCCTGGAGAGTCCTAGTACTTTGGACATTGCCTGCTTTGGTAATTGGCTTTTTCTTTTGGCAGGGGGCTTTTAGTAGTTCTCCAGCTGATTTAACTAAAAATACAGCCAGTACCCGTATGACCTACGGGCGCTTTCTGGAATATCTGGATGCCGAGCAGATATCCACCGTAGATTTTTATGAAGGTGGAAGAACAGCCATCGTACAAACGAAGGATCCAGAACTTGATAATCGTTTGCAGCGAGTGAGGGTAGATTTGCCTATTAATGCTCCCGAGTTAATTGAGAAACTTGAGGAGAAAGGAGTCAACTTTGCTGCTCATCCCATGCGTAATGATGGAGCAATTTGGGGACTATTGGGCAATCTAATTTTCCCAATTTTACTTATTACCGGTTTATTCTTCTTGTTCCGTCGTTCTAGCAATATGCCCGGTGGTCCCGGTCAAGCAATGAACTTCGGTAAGTCTAAAGCACGTTTCCAAATGGAAGCTAAAACCGGAGTAAAATTTGATGACGTTGCAGGCATTGAGGAAGCAAAAGAAGAACTGCAAGAAGTAGTTACTTTCCTCAAGCAACCAGAAAGATTTACAGCAGTAGGGGCACGCATTCCCAAAGGCGTATTGTTAGTAGGACCTCCGGGAACTGGTAAAACATTATTAGCAAAAGCGATCGCTGGTGAAGCAGGCGTACCTTTCTTTAGTATTTCCGGTTCTGAATTCGTGGAAATGTTTGTTGGTGTTGGTGCTTCCCGAGTTCGCGATCTATTTAAAAAAGCTAAAGATAATGCACCATGTATTATCTTCATCGATGAAATCGATGCAGTTGGAAGACAGCGTGGTGCTGGTATTGGTGGTGGTAATGACGAACGGGAACAAACCCTCAACCAATTGTTAACCGAAATGGATGGTTTTGAAGGTAATTCCGGCATCATTATTATTGCTGCAACCAACCGTCCCGATGTTTTGGATGCAGCACTGTTACGTCCCGGACGTTTTGACAGACAGGTTACAGTGGATGCACCAGATATTAAAGGACGCTTGGAAGTACTTAGAGTTCATGCTCGTAATAAAAAGATTGACGAAAGCGTTTCTTTGGAAACCATTGCTCGTCGGACTCCAGGATTTACCGGTGCTGACTTAGCCAACTTGCTTAATGAAGCAGCTATTCTTACCGCCCGTCGTCGTAAAGAAGCTATTACCCTGTTAGAAATTGATGATGCAGTTGACCGGGTAGTCGCTGGGATGGAAGGTACTCCATTGGTAGATAGCAAGAGCAAACGCTTAATTGCTTACCATGAAATAGGACATGCTTTAGTTGGTACTTTACTTAAGGACCACGACCCAGTACAGAAAGTTACTTTAATTCCTCGCGGTCAAGCACAAGGGTTAACTTGGTTTACCCCCAGTGAGGAATCAGGTTTAATTACTCGTTCTCAACTTAAAGCCAGAATTACAGGTGCTTTGGGCGGTCGTGCAGCCGAAGATGTAATTTTTGGTAGAGATGAAATTACTACTGGCGCTGGAAATGACCTGCAGCAAGTAACAGGTATGGCACGACAAATGGTAACTCGTTTTGGGATGTCCGACTTGGGACCACTTTCCTTGGAAAGTCAGTCAGGAGAAGTTTTCTTGGGACGTGACTGGATGACTCGTTCGGAATATTCTGAGTCGATTGCAGCCCGTATCGACAGTCAAGTTCGCACAATTGTTGATGAGTGCTACAAGTCCGCGCTCGATATCATGCGCAATCATCGTTCTTTAATGGATCGAGTTGTGGATCTGTTAATCGAGAAAGAGACTATCGACGGAGATGAATTTCGACAAATTGTGTCTGAGTATGCAGAAGTACCAGATAAACCACAGTTTGCACCAAGCTTGTAGTTTAATTTATTAAGAATTTGATGGCACGGGTACGACAATGTCGTGCCCTTTTCTTATGATTATTTGCTCAGGAGCCAGAACATACCTCGCCCTTATGGACGAGCAGTGGAAGGGAGGAGATGAATAGACTGCGGCGAAGCACGAGCAAAATAATCTAAACACATGGGTACTAATAATTCTCAGTATGAACAGTACAAGGTAATTGAACTTGTACAATAGTTTCTTTATTTGGTTCGCTATAAATTTTAAATGTACCGTTATGTAATTCTGTCATGCGTTTAGCAATGATTAATCCTAAACCCATTCCTTGCTGTTCGTATATTTGGCGTTCGAACTGTTTGTAAGCACCTAAATTTCTAATTTGTTGGCTTGTCATTCCTCTTCCATAATCGATAAATGACAAATTAAATGTAGAGTCTTTTAACTTACTAATTATTCGTACAGTTCGATCTGCAGGAGAAAACTTGAAAGCGTTATCAAGAAGTTCTTCAATTATGATCAATAACCGAGTTGAACAAATTTTTACTTCACATGAAACTGGTGGATTCAGTTGTAAATCTACTTTTCTTTTTTCATATTTTGCTTTCTCCAGTATCAATTTATTTAAACTTAAGTTAGGAAACTGAGTGAGATTACTTTGCAACGAATTAATCCGTTTTGGATCGTTGTAAATCATCTCTAATTCTGTATACAGTAAAAACTTTTGAATTAACTTGAATAAACGTTGACCTGACTGATTTATTCCTTGCGCCATTTCCTGAATTTCTGCAACACTAAGAAATTCAGCTTCTTGGGTCAAAATTTCAGAGAAACCAAGGATTCCATTTAATGGCGTTCGCATCTCATGGGGTAAAGATAAGGCTATATTATTACGTAATTCATCTAATTGTTTTTGTGAGTGTTTATCAATTGCTATTTGTTTTTTTAATTTAGATGCAATTGCTCCAAGTAATTCTTGACTTGTAAAAGGTTTAGTTAAATAATCATCTGCACCCAGTTCCATACCCTGACGAAAATCTGAATTCGAAGCTTTTGCGGTCAGAAAAATAAAAGGTATGGTTGATAATTGAGGATTCTGACGTAATTTTTCTAGTACTCCATAGCCATCTAATTCTGGCATCATGACATCACAAATAACTAGATCAGGAACTTCTAACTCTGCTATCTGTAACCCAGCCATACCATTTTCTGCTACTACTACTTTGAAATCTTCCAAAGTGAGTAATTCAGCAATATTTTGTCTTAGATTTTCTTCATCTTCTATAACTAAAATTTTCTTCATCATCCTCTACACTTATTGCGAACAGTAAATTTGTTGCTTAAGTGGGCAAATATTTGGGATTGATTAATAAATCTTCGAATTCAGCTGCTGCTATTGCAGGACTGAATAGAAAACCTTGAATTGCATCACAGTTATTTTGACGTAAGAAATTTAATTCTGCTTCCGTCTCCACACCTTTAGCGATTACTTTAATATCTAAATTATGAGCTATTTGAATTAGTCCCTTTGTAATTGCCGACTTTTCAGGTTCATTAGCGATATTATGAATAAAATAGCGATCTATCTTTAAAGTATCAATAGGAAAATCTTTGAGATACACTAAAGAAGAATTTCCAGTGCCGAAATCATCAATAGTAATCTTGACACCTAAAGACTGTAATTTTTGCATTGTATAAACTGCTGTATGAAAATCACTCATAATTGTATTTTCAGTTATTTCTAATTCCAGATAATTTGCTGGAATCTCAAACTCAGCAAGAATTCTCGATATTTTTTGGTAAAAATCAACTTGGGTAAATTGGAAACTGGAGACATTTATAGAGAATAATAAAGAAGATAGGTTGGCTTCATCCCAAATTTTTGCTTGTTTGCATACATTCTCTAATATCCATTCGCCAATGGAGATAATTAAACCTGTAGATTCAGCTAAGGGGATTAACTCAGCCGGAGAAACCATTCCCAGTTCTGGACTAATCCATCTTACTAAACTTTCAGCAGCAATAATTTTACCGGAGATTATATCAACTATAGGTTGATAATAAGTCTGGAATTCGTGTCGTTGTCCAGCTTCAATTGCACGGCGCAAACTAGATTTAATTAGTAACATTTCTGGCGAAAAATCAATAATATCAGAATAGTTATTGGATAAATAATTTTTCATTTTAATTTGTTTATCCAAACGGCTATTAATAGCACCTAACAATTCTGCACGAGTAAACGGTTTTGTTAAATAATCATCGGCTCCCAAATCCATTCCTTTACGAACATCTCTCCGAGTAGATTTAGCTGTAAGAAAAATAAACGGAATTGTTGCAGTTAGAATTTCCTGACGCAATCTTGCTAATACACCATAGCCATCTATTTCTGGCATCATTAGGTCACATAAAATAATATCAGGAACTTGGGAGATAGCTAAATCTATTCCAACTTTTCCATTAGCAGCAGTAATAGTTTCAAACCCTTCAGCTTCTAATAAATCTGAAAGATTCTCACGTACGGAAATCTCATCTTCAATTAATAAAACTTTAGTCAACATATAACTATAATTATAATTAACTATTTGTGGCCATATTTAACGGTAGTTTTACAGTAAAAATAGTCCCATTACCCACTTTACTAATTACATTTATCTCTCCTTGACAAATATCAATACATTTTTTGACTATTGACAATCCTAATCCCGTACCTTGAATATTATCTACATTATTTGCACGATTAAATGATTCAAACAAATGTGGTAAATGGTCTTGGGGAATACCTATTCCTTGGTCTTTAATAGTAAAAACAGCATGATGATTTTGAATCACTATTGTAAAGTAAATAGGCTTGATATCTGGGGAATACTTAATTGCATTAGATAATAAATTACTCAATATATGTCTGAGTAACTTTTTATCCATATACACTTCAAGTGATTGATGATCGCAGTCAAAAATTATTTTCGTTTGAGGTTGATTTATTTGTAAATCTTCAATTAGAGAAAGAGAGTATTTTACTAGCTCAAAATATTTTGGTTTGCACTGTAGTTTGCCTGCTTCTGCTTTCTCTAAATTTAAAACATCTTCCAATAAATTAGTCATACGTTTAACTGCTAATTGAATTTTTTTAAGGTATTTAAATCTATTTTCCTTATTCCATTTGTGACCATAATTTTCTAATAATTCAGAGGATGAAAGAATCGTGGTTAATGGTGTACGAAATTCATGGGAAGTCGTACTTACAAAACGAGACTTTAGTTCGTTGAGTTCTTTTTCTTTTTCTAAAGCTTCTCTTAGTTGCTGTTCTAGTTTTTTATAGTCTGTAATATCTGTTTGGACAACAATAAAGTTAGTTAATATTCCATTTTGGCTGTATACAGGAGAAATGCTTAATTCATTCCAACATTCGCTATTATCTTTACGATAATTACGAATAATAGTGCTAAAAAATTTGTTTAATTGTTCTTCTGACAATAGTTTATTTGCTTCCAAATCATTATTGATATAGAAATCTCTACTTTGTCCTATTGCTTCTGATATTGAATAACCTGTAATATTTTCAAACGCTGAATTGACATACATTATTGGATTATTAGGAATAGTTGCATCACTAATTAATACTCCATTGTTACTAGCTGCAATTGCTCGTTCTCGCAATCTTAATTCTTTCTCAGTTCGCAAACGTTGAGTAATATCAGTATTGATATTAACAGTTCCAATTGATTCACCTGTAAAATTTTTTATTGCATCAGTTCTTAACTCAATATCAAGAATACGACCACTTTTACTTCGCATCGTCACTGCACCGCGCCAAGATTTACCTCTGTGAATTTTGGCGAATACTTTGCGGTAATCAGCATGACTAACATAAATAGCAGCTAAGCTTCCTAGAGTATTTAATTCTTCGGTGCTGTATTCAAATAATTCTCTGAAAGCACGGTTAAGGTGAATAACATTACCTTGAGAATCAGTCATACAGATCGCATCGCTAGCACATTCAATTGCTGTACGAAAACCAAGTAATGTTTCTTCAGATTGTTTGCGTTCGGTGATATCTTCGACTGTTCCAAGAATACCAACTACATTACCTTGAGCATCATGAAGTGGAACCTTGTTTGTCTCAACCCAAACTTTGTTACCATCGAATTGCTGTTGCGTTTCAATAATATGATATTGTGCTTGGTTAGTCGCCATCACTTTAGCATCCCATTGGCGTGAGGATTCAGAATATTCTTTGCTCCAGGACAAATCGTAGTCTGTCTTTCCAACTATCAATTGGGGATTATCGAAGCCTGCATTGTAAGCAAAATTACGATTACATCCAAGATATATCGAATCTCGATCTTTCCAAAAAACACCTTGCGGGATATTATCCATCACCAAGCGCAACATTTGTTGAGACTTGCGTAGTTTTTCTTCAATTTTCAGTCGCTCTTGTATCTCATCCATCAATTGGTGATTCGTTTGCTTTAAAATTTTGGTGCGCTCAGATACCCGTCTTTCTAAATCTGCATTGGTTTCTTGAAGAATATTTTGTGCTTGCTTGCGTTCAGTAATATCTTCTGAAATACCCGTAAGACGATAAACTTCTCCTAAATTATTTTTGAGAGGAAAACCACGTGTCCATACCCAACGCACCTCACCATCAGGACGAATTATTCGATATTCTTCGTTATAATTTCCATCTAAACTAGTAGTTATTTTTGCATTCAAGCGCTCCCTATCTTCTGGATGAACAGCATCGATCAGTTCCTCGGGATTTTCATAAAGAAGATCGCGCTTGCGTCCAAATATTTTTTCATACGCAGGATTAATATAGATAATTTTATTTTGCTTGATATCACGTACAAATAAAACTTGATGGATATTTTCTACTAGTTGTTGAAATAGCTGTACGCTTGACCAGAGATTATCTTCAATTAATTTATGGGATGTAATATCTCTTTGAATATTTACAAAATGAGTAATTTCTCCCTTTTCATCTGCAATCGGAAAAATATCCACCTCAACCCAATATTTGGCTCCATTTTTGTGATAGTTAATAAATTCAGTTGTAACCCGTAGACCACTTTGGAGGGCAGTATGAATTAATTCCCAGCCAGAATTATCTGTTAATTCGCTTTGGAGAATGGATGGTGTTTTTCCCAAAATTTCCCAAGCAGACCAGCCACTCATTTCGGTGAAAGCTTGATTAACGTAAATGATACAAGAATTAAAAGGAGTATCCAGAGAGTTAGCCTTAGTTAGGAGTACGGCATCTTTACTATTTGTGACGACTGACTCTAATAAACTCAATAGTTTATATTTTTGTCGATATGTTTCTCCATCATCTTTTGCTAGCAACGCTTGATAAATTTTTTCTAATGTAATATTTCCTATTAATTTACTTTGTCTATCTAGTACTGGTAGTATTCTTAAGTCATATTTTTTAAACAGTAAGAATAAACTTTGTGGGAAAATAAAATCTTCTATTTGAGATTCTGTGAGGGTGAACACTGAAGTTTTCATAACTTCAGAAATTTTTGCATGGGCAAAATCTACTCCCGTACTTACCAGACGCACTACATCTTGCTCAGAAAATAAGCCAATTACTTGCCATTCCTTAACTACTAAAACATCATTTATTGTTTTGCCTTCTTGATTCATTAACTTAATTACATCCAGCACCAAAGTATCTTCCGTAACACTGATGGGATAACGGTCAATAATAGTGTTAAAAAATTCTGAAGCTAGAGTTTCAGCAATTGGACGCATAAAATTATCAGAGAGCAAAATAAAACAAAAGCAGAGTTGAAGAACTCAAGAAAAAACTACTCTCTCAATATGTGTAAACTTTAAAAACTACGAATGACTAGGGTGTAAATTCGGAAAATTGCCTTTAAGGTAAAAATCCTTTGGCTGATAATCTTTTTTTGCTGTTTTTCAATAACCAAATTCTGAATAAAAATGCACACAAAAAATCACCCTCCATTCCTGGAGAGTGATTTTGATTTTAAGTAAATGCTTACTTAAGCTAAATATTCAATTTGTTGATGGTTGATAATATTAACCGTTGATTACAGGAGCGCTTACAGCAACGGGAGCTACTTCACCTGCAGCCAAGTCTAAGGGGAAGTTGTGAGCGTTACGCTCGTGCATTACTTCCATACCTAAGTTGGCACGGTTG
>NZ_JASJDK010000218.1 GCF_030065675.1 Mastigocoleus sp. MO_188.B34
TATATCCTACAGAAAATCACATTTATCTACCTGAGAATTTGCAATTGATGGTACTGGATGAAACAGGAAAAGTAGTAATGCAAGCTTTAGCCAGAAATACTAACAAAAACATTTGTTTGGATTTCAAAGGTAATCTTGAAGAACAATTTAGTATCAAAGTTATTTTAGATGATATCAGTATTACAGAAACCTTTGTTATCTAAGACTAAATCAATAATGTAAGGTGGATATCTACTATGGAAAAGTTAGTCATCTTAAAATTTGATGGCGATTGGGAAGAACAGGGGTTTAGGGTAGATTTAACTATTTTCACTATTAGCAAAAACAAAAAAGTTGAAGCATCTGATGGTAATTTACAATTCAAACCTTTGCGAGAACTGACTCGTTATTTACCTCCAAATGCTGAATTAGCTTCTCTTTTACAACAACATTGGGAAGAAAAATATCGTAGGTTGAGTGCGCCTTATAGATTAGAAGCTGGTAATATTCAATATGATGGTTCAGTTAATCATTTAGTTGATGAATGTAAACAATCGGCACATCAAGTTTGCGATCGCATAAATCATTGGTTCAAATCAGAGCAGTTTTCTGATATAAAAGAAGAATTAATCAGAAATTTATCATCAAATGAGACAGCTAGATTTCTGATTCGTACAAAAGATGAACTTTTACAGAAACTTCCCTGGCAAGAATGGGATTTAATAAAAGGTTTTTCCAATGCAGAAGTGGGATTAGCTCCTTATGATTGGAGAGAATTACCAACAATACAAAACCGTAATCATAAAATCAAAATTTTAGCAATTTTAGGTCACAGCGAAGGCATTGATATTGAAACAGACCGAAATTTATTAGAAAATTTACCCAATGCTGAAGTAACTTTTTTAGTTGAACCAAGCCGTCGAAATGTTAATGACCAACTTTGGGAGCAATCTTGGGATATCATCTTTTTTGCCGGACATAGTAAAACAGAGGGAGAAACAGGTCGGATTTATATCAATCCAGACTATAGCTTGACGATTAGTGAATTGTGGTACGCATTAAGAAAAGCAGTTGATCGGGGTTTACAGTTAGCAATTTTTAATTCCTGTGATGGATTGGGATTAACACGGGAATTAAATGACGATCTGCATATCCCCCAAATAATTGTCATGAGGGAATTAGTACCAGACCTGGTCGCACAAGAGTTTTTAAAGTATTTTCTCACAGCTTTTGCAAATGGTCAGCCTTTCCATTTGGCGATGCAAAATGCTAGAGAAAGATTGCATGGGTTGGAAGATACATTTCCTTGCGCTACATGGTTACCAGTAATTTATCAAAACCCTACAGCAGTACCACTAACTTGGAAAACATTATCAACTAATTTATGGCGTCGTCTCGGAACTGTGTTACTCAGCAGTGTTTTAGTAACAGGTTTAGTAATGGGGGTGCGATGGTTGGGAGTATTGCAACAATGGGAACTTAAAACTTTTGACCATATGATGCATATGCGTCCCCTTGAGTTAGCAGATGAGCGTCTATTAATGATTGGGATAGATGAAGAGGATATTCGTAAATATGGTGATTCTTCGAGTTTGTATGGTAATCCCATACCAGATAAGATATTAGCTCAGCTTTTTGAGAAGTTAGAAAATCATGGAGCTTCAGCTATAGGTTTAGATATTGTTCGCGATCGACCTGTTCCAAAAAATGATATTGATGGTCATCAAAAACTTGTTCGTCAGTTCCAAGAAAATGAAAAATTGATTACTGTATGTTCGTTTAACCCTCCAGAAAATAGTATTGCACCACCACCTAAAAGTCCTGAAGAACAACAAGGTTTTGTAGATCTATTTAACGATAGACCTCAAACAGGGAATCAAGATGAAACTATCCGTCGTTATTTATTATCCCGTAGTGAAAATCCCATCTCTAAGCCTTCTCATTGTAATACTCCATATTCCTTTGCTTGGCAGTTAGCATATTTATACTTGAATACCAAGAAAATTCCCATAACAACTGTAGAAGAAAACTGGAAGTTTGGTGCAACTACTTTCAAACGTTTAGAATCTCGTAGTGGAGGATATCAGAATTTGGATAGTAGGGGTAACCAAATGGTGATTAATTACCGCAACCTTGCTAAATCCCAGAAAATTTCCCAAGAAGTTACACTTCGAGATGTTCTAAATAATAATAGCGATCGCTTCAATCCAAAATGGGTAAAAGATAGAGTCGTTCTTGTTGGTGTGGTTGCTCCTAGCATTCAAGACTACCACGATACATCCTATGGCAGAATGCGTGGATTATATATCCAAGCACATGCAACAAGTCAAATTCTGAGTGCTGTAAATCAAGAGCGACCCATGTTTTGGTGGTTTCCTCAATGGGGAGATACTCTATGGGTATTTTTCTGGTCATTTACAAGTGCTGTAATTATTTTATTTGTAGCAGCACCACGATATCAATGGATAGTTTTGTGTGTATCTGGAATTACTTTATACGGAATATCTTGGGTAATATTTGTATTGAGTGGGTCTTGGATTCCACTTATTCCTTCAATTTCAGCTTTGGTTTTAATTTGGTTATGTGTATCTACATACACTAGTTATACAAATAAAAAATAATCATAATTCATAATATTAATATCAAAAATAATATTTATGTCTACAATAAATGATACTGAAAAGAACTATGAAATATCATCAAATACCAATAAAACTTCTATACACAATAAGTTTTGGCTTAACTAGCTTATTGACTGTTTTAATTAATATGCAAATTAGTACTCAAGCGATTCTAGTAAACACTTTACCAAAATCTTCATACCCTGCTAATGGAGTTTTTTTTAAGGGTTGGAGTAATTCACTTCAGTCAAAGACAAATAAGAGTCGATCAGAACCACCAAAGACAGGTACACCTACAGGTGATTCAAAACCTGGAACAACACGTCCTCAAGCAATGTGTAAGGTAACAAATAAACCTTTAACTGCGATCAATGCTAATAATGGACAAGACTTTACAGTTTCCGAATTTCCTAGTTTTTGGTTTTATATTCCCTACAGTCGTCAAGAAATAAAGTCCTTGGAGTTTGTGGTCAATAATGAAAAAGAAACTAAAACAATTTATATAACATCAGTTCAACTACTCGAACAACCAGGAATTATCAAAATTACAATTCCAGCAAAACAAGGTTATTCTCTAAAAATTAATGAAACTTATCGCTGGTATTTAAATCTGAAGTGCAAACAAAATACAGAAAATGAACCAGATCAAGTTGTAAATGGTTGGGTGAAGAGAATAGCTTTAGATTCCAAGCTAGAAAAAGATTTAACCTCTCTAGAGAATCAAAAGTATATTGCTTATAAAAGACACAATATTTGGCATGATTATATTAGTAATTTAGCAAAGTTACGTTTCAATAATCCAGGTAATTCTAAGTTTAATGGTGATTGGGATGAACTCTTAAAAGCTATAGACAAAGAATGGGTTATTCAAGAAAAATTGGTTAACTCAGAAGCAATTTCTTTACAAGAGTAGTTCATATATAATTTGCAGAGTTACAAAAAGTTGATTGATTAGTTGTTTGTTCATTTTTTATATCCAAAAGTGTTAATGGACAAGCAAAAAATAAAGTACCAGCCTGATTACAATAGTTCATAATCATTATTAAATTATTAGTTACTTAGTACTTATGAACTTGTGACAGTTTAAGTACATAATGCAGTATAAAATACATGCAGCAATAAAGCACATCGCTACACTTAAATAAAACTATTCCACATAAAGTTTAAGGATAATGCATAATTGGAGAACCAAAATTCTTGGTGTTAGTTCTTTATGTCTGCTTTTATTTTCTACGACGCTACCTGTTCAGGCTAAGCCTGGGCATACATCTACCAAAATCTACGAGCGTGCAAAAAAAGAATTACCTAAAGACTGGTACGAGCTTTATCGAATAATCGATAGGGTCGCACGTGCCAATGGCTACGATCAACGTCCTTGGCGTCTTGTAGTTATTCCTCAATATAAAATTAATGCATTTGCCACAGATGTAAATTTAATTGCTATGTATAGCGGTATTATTGACCATTTAAATGGTGATTATTCGGCATTAGCTTGTGTTGTTGCTCATGAAATGGGTCACCATGAAAAGCGTCACATAGCAATTAGCCAAGCACAAAAAACCCAATTAGTTGCCAAAATTCAGGAAGAAGCAAGAAGAGAGGTTTTGGGAGAAGCAAAAGCTGCACAGGCTGAAGCAACAACAACAATAATTGGGGGTAATATAGTAGGACGTGTAGATAGAACAGGTATTGGTAGCCTTGCATCATCTTTCCTTAGGGGTCAAAGTAAACGTCGTCTGCGCAAAGCTCAAAAACGTATCAACGCAATTGTAGAGAAGAAAAAACGAGAGTTAGAAGCAAGAATTGCTGCACAGAGTCGCAAACATGAATTTGAAGCCGATGAGGTTGGTTATCTAGCCTCTGTCAGGGCTGGTTTTGAACCAGGAGGATGTTTGCGAGCGATGGAGGTTTTGGCTAGAACTCCTGGCGCAGAATTTGATAGCACCCACCCAGCAGTACCAAAGCGCATTGAAGCTTTAAAATCTCTGATGAAAAGGTATCCATCCCAGACTTTGAAACGCGAGGGTGAAGCCAGAATTGCTAAAAGCCAAGCTTTAACCTATGATCTTTCTCGGGATGGAAAATCTTTACGGATTAATTCTCGTTATGGAGGCTCGAACCCTAGTGATTTTGATGATTTATTTAATAAATAAAATCTGAGTCACTAAGAAAAAAGAACTGGGAAAAATTAGAACCATTTGGAATCACTAAATTTTATACGGATGGATTGAAAACTTATCAACGGCATCTACCAGCACAGGAGAGACAAGTAAGCAAATTAAAAATGCAGAAAATAGAACGCAAACATCTAACTTTACAAACAATAATTAAGCGTTTATCAAGAAGAAGTATTTGTTTTTCCTTTGCCGAGCAAAAGTATGATGAGATGGTATTCCATTTTCTAAATCTAAAAACTTTTTAAACCATTTATATTTTGCATCACCGAATATTTCAATATCTTACCAAGTATCTGCTCCACAAGTTACTGTACAAATTGCTGTTTTTATAATGTCAGTTCATTTGTGTAACTTTGAACGCTCAATTCTTGGATCATCTATATCTTCAAAAAATATGTAATTGTAAGTTTAGGTTTTAATTAATCCTAAATCCTGTATTATTGCCAATTACCAATTAAAATATAAGGTGCCCATTTGTAAGGGTGTTGAGTTTTTGGATTTTCTAAAAGAGCTAACTGAGCGCGATGAAGTGCTTCGGCTTTAGTTACTTCTTTTGCTTTCCATTCCTTGTAAAAGCGTTCCATAAGTTCAGTAGTAGCATTATCCTCAACACGCCATAAAGTTGATAATGTACTACGCGCTCCTGCTTTGACGGCTAAACCAGCTAACCCAAGAATTGCTCGATTATCACCTCCTGCAGTATCGCATGCACTCAATACTAGTAATTTAATCGTACCAAAATCTTTTTGGTTACTAACTTGAAAAAGATTATCTAAATCTTTAGCTTTAAGAAGTTTACCTCGGGAATCTTTAGAATTATAAGCAACAATATACGTCTCTTCTGGATTAGAGCTAAAATTACCATGACTTGCTATATGAACAACAGAAAATTTTCCTGTTTTGATTTCTTTTTGAAGATTAGATTGGGTAAATTTATCATTAATTAGTTTTTTCTTGGCTCCAATTTTATCCAATTCAGATATATCAATTGCTGTAAAAGGTTTTCCCTCTACATAATATTGTTTCTCTTTATTTTTGTTGAGGGTATCAATTCCAACTGCTAAAATTGACTGATTGTGAGATTTGTCTTCGAGATCGAAAAATTGCGAACCTGGTAATAAAGCAAGGGAATATTTCTTTTGAATTAGATATTCTCCTTCTTTATCTTTACCTCCCTCTTCATCCCATAATGCAGCTACAGGAATATTTCTCAAGTAACCATCTAACACAAATACCAAAGTCTCAACCTCATTTTCACTTGTGAGATATTCATCAAATAGAGGTTTCATTATCCACTTATAAATTTCTTGCGAATAATTTGTAATCCCACGACGATTCGCGATCGCGTTTCGTAGATTTTTCGCTGTTGATTCAACTTCCTTGTAACTGATATATTCTGTATGTTGTTCTAGTTTCCCTCCTGGTAATTGATAAATTACAACTAACTTATCTCTCAGAATAATGGGATATATGAAAACTGCTGGCAAATTCTTTTTACTAATTTCTTGATTTACTCGTACCAACTGTGAGAGATTACAGCGAAAGAAATTTTCCATTTCTGCTAATTGAAGAGAATCAACAGTACTAATTGCTTGTTGTAAATAATCTGGTTCTATTTTAAAAGATTTATTGCTGTCTAGAAGTAAATCAACCAATTCACGATATATAGGTTCTACACTATCTCGAAAAGAGAATTGAA
>NZ_JASJDK010000219.1 GCF_030065675.1 Mastigocoleus sp. MO_188.B34
GCCAAATTGAAATTTTACTAATTCAGCCAGTCTTATTTGAGATGGAAAAGCTTCCACTAAAGCATCTCTTAATTGTTTGTATTGTTGTCCAGTAAGTCCCATATATCAATTACCAATTACCCATTCTCTTAGGGAAGCGAAAAGTTTGAGGCATATAAAAGCTAGGTGAATAGCTTTCTGTAGCTTTTCCATGAACTACCAAAGCATCCAAACGCATCTGTGCATCACCAAACCATGATATCTTGAAGCCTGACAGCAAGATTAACTGGTTTTACCTGAGTCGTCGACTCACGAATACTACGGGAAACTTCCGGAGTAAACTCTTGTTCTATTTCTTGAAGATAGGTGTTTTCAGGAACAACCGCTTCATCAATCAGCCATTGTTCTTCTGTCATAAATATCTTGAATTATATTGTTATTATTTGAATAGAGAAAATAGCATGCGAGTTATGTTTTTGTGAAGCAAGTTGCATGACTACTTGTTATGTCCATAGCATTTTAGGATAAATCTGGTTTTTTCCCGTAAATATTAAATATTGCTTTGATAGGTTGTCGTAGTCGTTTGACAAGCTTATAAATGCTGTATAACGGATTAAAAAGATAAAAGCATAGATATCCGTTCTTAAGATAACTATCCTAATCTATTATCAAATCTCATCCGTTGCAAACCTCATCAATTAGCAAATTTTATACATTTATCAATCATTCTTGCTCACAGTACTAAGCACTGACATTTCTTGAATTCGCCATGCATTATTGACCATTACCAAATCGTATTTAACCCGAATCGTTTCGTTATAAGACTTGCGGTTATTGATTTGACCATTTTGATAAAACTTGGCTGCTTCCGTCACCGATGCAACGACACTAGCATTCTTTTCATCAATGGGAGTGACTTTCAAACTAGTCGAATCTAATCTGTGCTGGAACATTCGATAGCGATTCGCTGCTTTCTCCTGACGCACAATTCTTTCCCATTGTGATAATGACTGACCGGTCAAAGCTTGTCTTAAACTATCAATGTCGTGTCTTTGTCCCAAAGCGCGGGTTTTTGCAAGTAACCAGTTACGAATTACAGTTTCAGCAGTACTTTTGCTGATTTTTCCTGCTGTTGACTTGGGTGTTTTATTTGGATCGGGAATTTTTATCGGTGGTTCATTAATTGCAATTGCTAACTGTTCTTCTGGTTTAGCTGTTGGTGGAGACAAAATATTTTTCATCCATCCCCAAGCTGTACTTCCCAACAAGAAAATCAAAGCTACCCCAGCAACAGAAGCTAATAGCAATCTAATTCGGCGATCTATCCCAACCGAAATGTAACTAGAATTTGGTCTTTGCAAATTACCCTGATGGATATTTCCTTGGTGAGTGTCTGAGGTGCGGGAATTAGTTCGAATACGCTGACGCCTGGATGTTGCAGTCGCTCCAACATTTGTATTCTTTGAACCGTTTAAATGCGAACCGTTTAAGTGGGAAGCATTTAAATGCGAACCAGAGATGTTTGAATTTGACTGGACTTCTCGACTAAATCGTTCTCGAGTATCTGTGGGTACAGATGTTATGTGTGTGTTACCGTTATTTGTCTGTAATGATTTTCTTGAAGAATAAGAATTAGAAGAATAAGAATAATCTTGTCTTTTGGAATTTTGATGATCGGAAAATCTTTGGCGATCAGAGTTATTTATCTCCTGGGATTGTCGATAATTTACATTTCTACTATTGGGACTTTGAGAAGTATTTGCTCGTGCAGTTTTATGGGTTGAATTTTGATATGTGGAATTTTGATGTTGAGAATTTTGATGTTGAGAATTTTGATTATTAAACTTCCACTCTTTTCTTACTTCTCGTTCCACAGGTAAAGCTTCCAAATAAGCTTGCACTTGTGAATCAGCAAAATAATCTTTCAGGGAAACCTGTTGGTTTACTAGGTCGCGAAAATGGGCAAACACTTCATTTTGTAACCATCGCTCGCTGTAAAGACAAAGCCCTGGTAACAAGTCAGGAGAATTTTGGGAATTTTCGCGGATAAAAGCTAAAGCTTCATACTCTTGAGAAAGTTCTAAAGCATAAATTGCTTCTTCCGTTTGTCCCAATAATAAGGCACACAAAGATTGTTCCAAATGCACATCTTGACGCTTCCCCAAACTCATCAGCATTTTCTTCCCTTGACGGATCAATGCTGGTTGACGTTGGGCAAATCCACGTGCTATCAAAGCATAAACAGCTAAGTAAGTAGCCACAGCAGAAGGACGCCTACTTTCGGCCTCAAAGATTTTTTGTTGTTCGGCAGCTGTTAAATAATGACGTAACTGCTGAATAAAACGTAGGAAATCATCAATGTTTAATCCAGATCTGTCATCCCCATCGCCATCTATTCCATGACGTTGCTCTAAAACTTCTTCTAATAACCGCAAACCCTGCTGTCTTTCAGCTTTTTTCTCCAAAGGTAAAGCTAGTAACTCCAAAATCCGATAGGGACATAACCGGTCGAGATCTGATTGAATTTCCGCTTGAATATTAGGGAACATATTTTCCCGATACAAAAGTTCTCTACCTGTTTCAAGAGAAGTCGCGGCATTTTCATGATTACCTTGTTGCCATTCTTCCCGACCTAATTCCAAACAAGCAAGAGCAACAGTAAGGACAATATCAGGACGTTCGCCGGGATCGAATCTGGGTTTATCTTGAGTTAATTGTCTATCTAAAGCTTGGGATACTGAATTATTAGTTATATAAGGACTACCCAACTTTAAAACAAGTTCGTATTCTCCCAACTCCTGAAGAATCAACAAAGCACCTACGAGTTCATCTTCGGCTATTTCTATATTTAAAGATTGAGGTTCTGTGTCGCCAACACTATCTTGTACTCGTTCCTCAACAGCCACTGTACCGTCGGTTGTATCATCCGGGTAATATGAATTTGATAGATATAGTCGATCGTAGGCTTTACGATCTTTCGGATTAGATAAAACCACGTAAGCTTCTTCTATGAGTTGTTTGCGAGAATCTATTGCTGCTTGGGAGTATTCGCGACGTGGTAATCCGACCATGCGATCACTATAAGCCTGCCGCAACTGTTCCTCACTTGCCGCCAATGGTAGTCCTAAAATTCGGTAGTAATCTAGCGGAATTCGCACAGCCTATTTCCCCTGCAGCGCGATCGACATAAAAAATTTACCTATAGTCTTTTTGGTTTATAAAAATTTGCTTTGTTACGCCGTGCCACAATAATAACGTTTTACCCCCGTATCACAAGTATTAACTGTAACAACTTTATATTCATTACTACTTGGGAAATTATTAGTTTGGATAGTACGTGGAAGCCTTATGTAATGGCGTATGACGTTCATTTATCTAGATATTTTATTTATAAAAAAATGTGGTTACATTGTTTTCTTTGAGAATTTCATAATTTCATAATATTTACCTCCTACAGTTTTTTAGCTTACGGTATAAATAATGCACTTACATAAGTATAGTTATATGTTTTAGAGTTGGTGGATATCTAGATTTCAACCGTGAAGCTGAAGCTTGATATAGCGTACTTTTAACTCAGGGAACATCAGGATAAGTTTACATAATTAAAGCTGATGCTATGAGAAACAAATATTACCATTTAATGAAGTGCTGCGCAATCACCTAGAGAGGTATCTAAATTTTTGCTAGTAGTTTTAAGGCTTTTAGTCTCTGAAGCTCTGAGGGTTTGAGGTTTTTGGGAAGGCCAGATTGAAATTTTAATATATACGATTTAAGGTTTTGTTATTTAGATGTGTTTGTTGTGGCTTGATTATTTGTAGTTAAAATTTATAGCTTCAAAGATTCGTCACAAAACATCGTAATTCATCATCCATCTATTAGGTTATTTCCTTCAAGTCAAAGCTTCTTAATGCATCACATTATGACTTGACGATAATTTTTTCTTCTCCCAATTTTGAAGCCAAACTAGATTGAAAAAACAAATAAATAAATTATGATTGATAACTACAATTGATTAAAACGGGTCAAACTGTGGGAAATCGTAGCTAAAAATCAATGAAATTAGTTTATCTAAAATGGTAACTTTAAATTTTATAGGGGAACTGGAGAAATAATGGTTCAAGAACGCACACTACCGAACTTTAATGCAGCCACAGCCCAGATAACCAAACAGGAAGGATTGCGGTTATACGAAGACATGGTTTTAGGGCGTGTGTTTGAAGATAAATGCGCTGAAATGTACTACAGGGGCAAAATGTTTGGTTTTGTCCACCTTTACAACGGTCAAGAAGCGGTTTCAAGCGGTGTTATTCAAGCAATGCGACCTGGTGAAGATTTTGTTTGTAGCACCTACCGCGACCACGTACACGCCCTCAGCGCAGGTGTCCCAGCAAAAGAAGTCATGGCAGAACTTTTTGGTAAAGCCACAGGCTGTTCTAAAGGACGGGGTGGGAGCATGCATATGTTCTCTGCTGAGCATAAACTGTTGGGAGGTTACGCCTTTGTCGCCGAGGGAATTCCCGTTGCTGCAGGTGCAGCCTTTCAATCTAAGTACCGGCGTGAAGTTTTGGGTGATGAAAATGCTGATCAGGTCACAGCTTGCTTTTTTGGCGATGGGGCTTGTAACAATGGTCAGTTTTTTGAAACCTTAAATATGGCAGCATTATGGAAGCTGCCAATTATTTTTGTGGTAGAAAATAATAAGTGGGCAATTGGTATGGCTCACGATCGCGCTACTTCCGATCCAGAAATTTACAAGAAAGCCAGCGTATTTAACATGGTTGGTGTGGAAGTAGATGGAATGGATGTCTTAGCAGTCCATGAAGTGGCTAAGAAAGCCGTTGCTCGTGCCCGGGCGGGAGAAGGTCCGACACTGATTGAAGCTTTGACTTATCGTTTCCGGGGTCATTCCTTAGCCGATCCAGATGAAATGCGGACCCAGGACGAAAAAGAATATTGGTTTTCCCGCGATCCAATTAAAAAGTTTGCAGCTTATCTTCAAGAGCAAAATTTAGCTTCTCAAGAAGAAATCAAAAGTATTGATAAGAAAATCCAAGAACTTATTGATGAAGCAGTAAAATTTGCTGAAAGTAGTCCCGAGCCAGATCCTAGTGAACTATATCGCTTCATATTTGCTGAAGATAATTAAAAATTGGGTAATGGGTAATGGGTAATGGGTAAAAGCCCGCGCCTTACGGCGTTAGCAAAGCGTGACACGACAGTGTCATTGTGGTAATTGGTAGTTGGTAATTAGCAGTTTCCAGTTCCAATCCCTAATCCCCAATCCCCAATCCCTAATCCCCAATCCCTAATCCCCAATCCCCAATCCCTAATCCAAAAAAAATCGTGTTTTCTATTTCTCTTCAACAGAAACAGTACAAAACTTATATCCTCAGCGATCAAACTACTGATTCCGAGTTGGAAGTTGTTCCGGAACGTGGTGGTATCATCACCAAATGGCGCGTTGGGGGTAAAGATATTCTTTACTTGGACGAACAACGATTTGCAGACCCACAATTAAGCGTGCGTGGTGGAGTTCCAATTTTATTCCCCATTTGTGGCAACTTACCCGATAATACCTACACTTACGAAGATCAACAGTACACACTCAAACAACATGGTTTTGCTCGTAATTTACCTTGGAAAGCCCAAGGAATGGTTAGTGATGAAGGAGTAAGAATTAAACTAACTCTCAATAGTTGTGAGCAAACACGGTTAGTTTATCCATTTGATTTTAGCTTGTGCTTTACTTACAAGATCCATGGTGAGACCTTAGAAATTCAGCAGTGCTATTCTAATCTTTCTAATTCTGCACCAATGGTATTTTCCACTGGTTTCCATCCATATTTCCTAACTACTGATAAAACTCAGCTACAGTTTGAAATTCCTTCGCCGGAGTATCAAGACCAAAATACCAAAGATATTCACAAGTTCAACGGAAAGTTCGACTTCGAACGAGATGAAATTGATGTGGCGTTTAAGCAATTAAACAGTCAATCAGCCACTACTATCGACCATAGTCGTAAATTGAAACTAAAATTCGATTACGATGATACCTTTTCAACTTTAGTTTTCTGGACCCTTAAAGGTAAAAACTTTTATTGTTTAGAGCCTTGGAGCGCTCCACGCAACTCTTTAAATACTGGTGAAAGTTTAATTACTCTAGAGCCAGAAGCTGACTACTTGACTACTTTCCGCTTGACCGCAAATTTTTTCTAGATTTTTTTCAAAATCTTTTACCAAATTTGAAAAGTTTATGCTATTATTCGATAGTCGCTGGTTGAAAACGAGAAATCAATAAAAACCAAGGAGCGTCATCTTTTTAATGATGATTGTCCTGAAAGTGACAAATTCAGATCTAATAGGTATAAACTTAATAGGTCAACGGGTTGCTAACTCAACGGTAGAGTACTCGGCTTTTAACCGATTAGTTCTGGGTTCGAATCCCAGGCGACCCATATA
>NZ_JASJDK010000099.1 GCF_030065675.1 Mastigocoleus sp. MO_188.B34
TCATCTAAGGAAGCTGCTTCCCAGATGGGGTAGAAGTGCAAACCGATAGCGTTAGAAGAAGGTACAACAGCACCAGAGATGATGTTGTTTCCGTAGATCAAGGAACCTGCAACAGGCTCGCGGATGCCGTCGATGTCTACGGGGGGAGCTGCTACAAATGCGATGATGAAGCAGGTGGTTGCTGCCAACAATGTAGGAATCATCAATACGCCGAACCAGCCAATGTAAAGGCGGTTATCGGTGCTGGTGATCCACTGACAGAACCGTTCCCATAAAGAAGCGCTCTCGCGTCTCTGTAATGTGGTTGTCATGGTACGAATAATTGCTTTTGTTTTATATAAAGCTTGTAGGTGTTTTTGCCTACTAAATATAGATTAGAATCTTTTTTGAGTTTTGTAAACCTTTTTGTATTTGTTTTGACTTATTAATATCATTAGTATTTATTATAAATAGTTTAAATATTTTATATTATTCAGTGGCTCTTAATCCTTCTTGCATAAGTCTGGAAAGGATTTGAACAAAATTTTTAGGAAAACATTAGCAAAATAAAGTTACATAATTTCCAGGAATGACAGGGCTATTTACCAGCTCTATCTATCGAATAGAGATAATTTTGATGTGATTAATCACTCTAGAGTTTATTAATTTTTAATTCGCTTCCAAATAAATATCTTGTTTTTGATTGTAGAGGCGTTGCATTGCAACGTCTCCAGGAGATTTTAACTCAATTAAATGATAGATATTTCAACCAGGAGGCCATTTCATCTGTCGCCCGCCCAGAATATGTAAGTGCAAATGATATACGGTTTGTCCACCATCATTTCCATTGTTAATCACAAGGCGATAACCGTTGTTGAGACCTGCTTCTTGAGCAACTTTTTTGGCTGTTAATAATAGATGTCCCAATAATTCACCGTCCTGGCTTTCGGCTTCAGCTAACTTGGGAATGGGTTTTTTGGGAATTACAAGGATATGAACTGGAGCTTGGGGGTTTACATCTTTAAAGGCTAAGGCTAATTCATCTTCATAAACAATATTGGCAGGAATTTCCCGACGAATAATTTTACCGAAAATAGTGTCTTGCGTAGTCATTAATCAATTGATATAGCTGCTCATTGTCAATTGTTAATAATAGGACAACTGAACCATATATATTGACCTGCATTATTTATAATTCGCAATTATTGTCTAAAATCATCAAATATATTCCGAATGGCAACGTCAGCTTCATAGACCAAGATGATTTGGGGTTGCGACATCAAGATTTCCTACAGGCTATGAAAATTGTCTGGCATCAATCAGCCTTAAAGCAAAGATTTCATTTTCGATTCACATTTAGTTCACTTTTTTGGTTCAGCTTCACCAAACTTAATCAATAAAGCGATCGCAACGCTAACAATCAAAATCAAAGTGGTACTTAAAGCCGAACCAAAACCCCAATTTTCCGTTAATCCAAGGAACTGGTTATAAATTAACCTGGTAATAGTCATGCTGGAAGCACCACCAAGTAATTGGGGATTAATATAATCTCCCAAGGCGGTAATAAATACCAGGAAACAACCAGCGATAATACCTGTAAGTGCTTGTGGTACTGTGACTTTCCAAAAAGCAACAATTGGACTTGCTCCCAAATCAGCTGCGGCTTCCAATAAACGTTTATCTAGTTTTTCTAAGGAGGCGTATAAAATCAATACCATATAGGGTAATAAACTGTAACTCATACCAATCAATACGGCATAGGTGGTATTGAGAATTTCTAAACTGGGTAAATCTAGATAGCTTAATACTGTATTAAGTAAACCCGTGGGGCGAAGAATTGTAATCCAAGCGTAGGAACGCAATAACGATGAAGTCCAAAATGGTAAGATTATCGACAGTAACAAAAAGTTTTGCCAGCGCTTAGGTACTTTCTGAGCGATCCAATAAGCTGTAGGCAAGGCTAAGATTAAACAAATTAAAGTAGTTCCAGCAGCAATTAAAACCGAATTTTTTATTATTTCTAAATAAACTGGGTCTAATATCCTAATGTAGTTATCAAATCCATTAGGTTGTACGATATCCCCTGGTTTAATGTCTTTAACGAAGCTTAATTCAATAATTATTAAAGTTGGTAATACTAGTAAAAGGAAAAACCATATACCAGTAGGTGCTAATAAAGGCAATGCTTCCAACCAACCTAAGTTGAATCGATGCCTTTTTTTTATAATTTTTTGCTTAGAAGAAGTTTGAATAGACACAATATCAGTTAATGCGCTATCGCGCACGCTACGCTAACAATTAACAGTTTATGGCTAACGCCACGCCCTTACCGGCTACAGTTAACAGTTGTCAACTCATGATTTAGTGATAACTGTTGCCTGTTCTCTACTCCCTAATAAAAATTGATTAATATAAAAATAAATATCAATTTAATGTTGTTTGGTTCATTAAATGAAAGTATTAGCTACTCGTTAACTTTGTCCAATAACGCTCATAAATAGCTTCCAAATCTCCTACGGGTGCAAGACGTTCACAATTTTCTATAGTAGATTCGGAGGGAAATAAGCTGGTGTTATTTTGTAATTGATCTGGTAATTGGTTATAACCTTCTAAATTAGGTGTTGCTACTCCCAGGCGTTTACTAATATGCACTGCAACTCGTGGTTGTAACATAAAGTTAATCCATTTATAAGCTCCATCAATATTAGGAGAAGTTTTAGGAATTGCAATTGTATCTGTCCATAAAGATGAACCACTTTTGGGAGTAATATACTTTAATTTTGGGTTTTCTTGAGTAATTTTGACTGCATCAGATGAATAACACATTGCTAATGATAAATCTCCAGCCAAAATTTGGTTGCGCCATGCATCAGTATCAAAAGCCGCAATCGCTGGTTTAAGAATTTTCAATTTTTCATAAGCTTGTTTAATCTCACTCTCATTTTTTGAATTATAGGAATAACCCAACATGCGCAAGACTGCACCCATGACTTCTCGAACATCATTTAATAAAGTCATGCGTTTTTTGAGCTTATCTTGGTTCTTCCAAAGATAATTCCAGTCTTCGGGAGGAGGGTCAAGAATTTCTGAATTATATATTAAACCAGTGGTTCCCCAACTGAAGGGAATACTATAACTATTATTGGGGTCATATTGGGGGTTTTTAAACTTAGGAAATAAATTATCTAAACCAATTAATTTATCTCTATTTAACTTAATTAATAGACCCAAATCTATCATTTTTTTAACCATGTAGTCGGAAGGGTAAATTATGCCATAACCTCCACCTCCACCAGCACGTAATTTTGCTAACATCGCTTCATTAGCTTCATAAACACTGGTTGCTACTTTGATCCCGGTTCGGTTACTAAAACCTTCTACTAATTTTCTATCTACATATTGACTCCAAGTATAAACATTAAGTAGATTGCGATCGCTATTAACGGGATTTACACGCATTTCAGCCAGTCTCCAACCACAACCAGCTAGCATAAAACCAGAAAATGCTGCTCCTGTTTGTTGAAAAAATTTTCTTCTACTGGTCATTTGGGGATTAGGGGATCGGGAATTAATTAAATAACAATTTAAATAACGAATGACAAAATTAATTAGCGAAATAGATTGTATCAAGCTAATCAATTTTGTAAAGCTAAACAGTCTACTTCCGACCACCAAGCATAAATTGGCATGTCTGAGTTTGGTAAACTACCTTCAGTATTGGGTTGTCTAACATTAATTCGTAAAGACTGGTTCAATTCGACTACATAATTAATATGGGTACCCATATACATTGTGTTTACTAGTCTGCCTTCAAAACAATTATTTTTTATACTTGGTCTATAAAGTGACAATTGAATTTTTTCGGGGCGCACGCTCACTGAAACTGACTTAGAAACTACCAAATTTGTATCTTTTTGGCGGCCAACGATAATTTTTATACCTGCTTTTGTTAAGATTGCAATCTCTTCATTATTTGCTCCGACTATTTCCCCTTCAAATAAGTTGGTATCGCCAATAAAATCTGCAACAAAAGGTGTTTGGGGAAATTCGTATATTTCTGCTGGTTGACCAATTTGCTCGATTCTACCTTGGTTCATGATTGCAATTCGGTCAGATAGGGACAAAGCTTCTTCTTGGTCGTGGGTTACCATGACAAAAGTTAATCCTAGTTCCCGATGCAAATTGGAAAGTTCTACCTGCATTTCCTTGCGCAGCTTTAAATCTAATGCACCTAGAGGTTCGTCTAATAACAATACCGCTGGACGATTAACTAAAGCCCTGGCTAAAGCTACTCGCTGCTGCTGACCTCCAGAAAGCTGAGATGGATAGCGCGATCGCAAACCTTCCATTTTTACCAATTCTAAGACTTCTAAAACCCGAGCTTTTAGTTCTTTTTTGGACATTCTTTTTAAGCGCAATCCAAAAGCTACGTTATCCCATACGTTCAAATGGTTAAACAAAGCATAACTTTGGAATACTGTATTCACCGGTCGTCGATAAGCAGGAACTCTGCTCATGGATTGACCCTGTATTAATATATTTCCAGTATTAGCCCTTTCAAAACCTGCTATTAGACGTAATGTAGTCGTTTTACCACATCCAGAAGGACCAAGAATACTGAAGAATTCACCTTGCTTTATGTCTAAATTAATGCCACATATTGCTGGCTCTTTATTAAAAAATTTAAATACATTTTTCAACTCCACATCTTTGGATTCAAAAGCTTTCTTTTTCCCCCGATCTTGAGTTATAGTTTGAGCCATAGCCTTTAAAAAAATAGCTTTATTTTACGTATTTTTACTGTGATTGTAATCTACTAGGCAGACTACATTTGCAACTTTAATTTACTGTATTAAGCAAAAATAATTAACTATTCCGTAAATAATTTTCAACTGTTTTAAAAATTTTTCAACTAGCTGCCGGGTGGAATATTGGGTTAATCGTATACATATATTACTAATTTTGTCATTACATTAAATTTTATGAGTTTACTACAATCATCCCTATATGGTGGTAAAAAGGATACTCGTACCGTTGGCAGAGGTTTTCAGTCTGTATTTTTAGTTTTATTCACTTTAACAATGACGACCGGCATTACCTGTCGTTTAGTATATTTACAGATTTTTGAAGGTAAAAACCTCCGGGAACGTGCTGAAGCTAACAGAATTCGTATCATTCCCAAACAGCCGGAAAGGGGTAATATTTTTGACCGCAATGGTAAATTGTTAGCAACAACACGCTACCCTCATTCTGTATACTTATGGCCAATGGCTCATAAAAAAGCATCTTGGTCGCTTGTAGGTCCGCGATTAGAATCAATTCTTAAAATTCCCCAAGAAGAAATTAGCAAACAATTGGAGGAAGCTGGTCCAAATTCTTCTTCTTTGGTGAGAATTGCCCGCGATATTTCTATCGAGCAAATAACCGCACTTAAAGAATATGCTAGTGAATTAAAGAATGTTGAGATTCACCGGGATGCAGTGCGGTTTTATCCCCATGGCAAGGATTTTGCTCACGTGTTAGGTTATACTCGCGAACTCACAGCTGAACAACTTAAAGAGAAGAAAAAAGAAGGCTATCGTCTGGGGGATGTAATTGGGCAAAAAGGTGTAGAAAAAGCCTTTGAGAAAAAGTTGCGGGGTGAATGGGGCGGTCAACGTGTGGAAGTGGATGGTAAAGGTCGCCCGCTTAGAGTTTTAGGAGAAAAGCAAGCTAAAGCTGGTAATGATATTAGACTAACGCTGGATTTGGATATCCAAAAAGCTGCTAGTAAGGCTTTGAAAGGTCGTAACGGGACAATTGTTGCCCTAGATCCGACAACAGGTGGTGTTTTGGCTATGGTATCTTACCCAACATTCGACCCAAATGTTTTTACTAAGCAAAGAGTAAAAGCCAAGGAAATTCTCAGTATTCTTCGGGGGCGGAATAATCCTTTACTTAATCGTGCATTAAGGGCTTATCCACCGGCAAGTACCTTCAAAATTGTTACTACTGCTGCAGGTTTAGAGTCGGGTAAATATTCTCCTCGTACTGTATTACCTACCTATGGTTCTCTTACTTTTGGGGGACATAGATTTGGAGAATGGAACCATAGAGGATTTGGACCTTTAGGTTTTACTGGCGCTATGGCTTGGAGTAGCGATACATTCTTCTATCAAGTAGGTGCAAGAGTTGGGGGTACAACTTTAGTAGAGTGGACTCGTAAATTTGGATTTGGTAAACGAACTGGCTTTGAATTTAGAGCAGAAGAATCGAGGGGTTTAGTTCCAGATAATGACTATCAACTCAAAACCTGGAGACGTCCTTGGACTGTAGGGGATTCGGCAAATATGTCCATCGGTCAAGGGGCGCTTTTGGCGACACCATTACAAGTAGGGGTAATGTTTGCTATATCTGCAAATGGTGGTTATCGGGTCCAACCTCATTTGATCGAAGATAAAAATCAGATAGAAAAATGGCGAACTTCTTTGGGAATGAAGCCATCCACTGTGAAGGTTATTCGCGATGGACTGCGACAAGTAGTAACTAAAGGAACTGGTACAATTTTAAACAAACCAATAATTCCGCCTACAGCTGGTAAAAGTGGAACTGCTGAAGCTTGGAAGCCTAACCGGGTGAAAGCAAATCATGCTTGGTTTGGTGCTTATGCTCCATTTGATAAACCGGAAATCATGGTGTTAGCTTTTGGGGAACATGCTGGTGGTGGTGGTAGTAAGATTGCTGCACCGATGGTTTTAGAGGTATTGAAAGATTATTTTGGGCGCAAATATCCGAATAAATACAATAAGCCCGAAGCGAAGAAATCGTAGATATCATTTTTTTATCATTACTGTATATATACTCTCAGACAACATTGGGACTGATGTGACTTGCAAGACCAGTAAAACCCTCAGTGGTAGTGATTTCAACTTCGAGTTGCCAGTTGAAAAATTGAGTTGTATTAGAGGGTTAATCATATGACACTAGCATCAAGTAGTGCTAATACAACGTATAAAATATTTTTTTATTGAGTGGTATGCGTTAATCTTTTACGTGAAAAATAATCAATAAAAGTAAATTACATGTATTAATAACGCTCTTTAAAAGAGCGCTGAATATATACTAAGAATAAGTGGTGGGAAAAAATCTTAACTGTCAAGTAATTATTTTCCTGTTAAGGTTTTTCATTTCTCTTACATCCTCGTAAGACAGATGAATAATTATATAAAAGATGAATAATTCTATAAAAAAAGAAAGCGGACTCACATTCCTTCAGAAGTTACAGATTGTGACAGCTATCCTAGTATCAATTTTTGGTATTTATACATCATGGCAATCTAACAAAGCGGCTGAGAGTGCAACTGATGCTTTAGAAAGTTTGGACAAGATTAAGGTCGAGCTTAAAGAACGTGAGTTGGAAACTAAAAGGATACAAGAGTTTTCAAGGCGCATTCAAGACCAGCTACCGAATCTTGCCGGTAATAGTCCAACTAAAGCTAAAATTGCTTTAGCAAGTCTCTATTCTTTAGCAGCAAGTGAAACTGATAAATCGATTCTATTCACTATTGCCATTGTCAGTGAAAATGAGGCGATGAAGAGTACAATTAGGGATTTAATTTTAGAAGATTCTTCTGCAACAAATGAATTCAAAGAGCAAATACGAACAAAATTGGGTAAACGACTGACTGCGATTAGCAGCGATTCAAAGACAACTGAAAGTGATTCACAAATCGCAAAACAAGCAAGTGTGGAAAAAAAACTATTACAGCAACTAACACAACAGCGAACTAAAATAGTTGGATGGGTTTATCTTGGTAAGGTAAAATCGGGCAGCCTTACTTTAGAAGATGACAAAACTATAAAGAGTAATCAAGTCCCTTCAGCTGATGCGATAGTTGAAACATCAATTTCAGTGAATCTAAGGAAAAATGCTCCAACTGGTAGAGGATTAGGGGTTATTGAAGGTATTCTTCCTGAAGATTCCAAGCTCAAAATTCAAAGTCTTAAGAAGATTCAAATCAATTCTACTTATGATGCTGTTTGGGCAGAAATTAGTGAAGATTTTAATGCTTGAATTCGACTTTTGTATAGCAGTGGATAAATTTTGCTTGCTAGGCAAATTTAATCAGACTAAAACTTATTAAAATACTCATTGCAACAATAGTAAAAATTTATAGAGCTTATTTACAATTCCACCACCCGTATGAGGGTTAACAGCTTGCAGCAAAACAGATTTAACGGGAAAAGTAAGAGTTGTGGGATAGGTAATCAGATTATTTAAGTACAAAACAAGCATCGAAGATAAACTTTCTAATGCAATAACTCTTCAACCTGATGTTGACCCCAAAGAGTTCTGTAAAGTCCTGGTTGTTGTATTAATTCCTCTTGGGTTCCAGTCTGAACAATTTTCCCTTTATCCATGACAAAAATCCGATCTGCTGATGCTGCTGCGGAAAGTTGGTGGGTAATAAAAATTACAGTTTTTCGCTGCGCACCTTTAGAAAGATTTTTCAGGATAGCTGTAGCAGTTTGGTTATCAACGCTGGAAAGGGCATCATCTAAGATTAAAACTGGAGCATCGACTAGCATTGCTCTCGCTAAGGCTGTACGCTGACGCTGTCCTCCAGAAAGTGTAATACCGCGTTCGCCAACTACAGTTTCGTATTTTTGGGGAAAATTAGCGATTTCAGAACTGATTTGAGCCTGTTTCGCTGCTGTTTCCACATCCTCCTGCTCGCTAACCGGATCCCCGTAACGGATATTATTTTTGATTGTTGTACTGAAAAGAAAACTTTCTTGGGGAACATAGGCGATCGCACCCCTTAATTCGCCCAAAGATAACTTGGTAATATCTACACCATCTAAAAATAACTGTCCGGGTGAGATGTTTAGCAGTCGGGGTAAAGAGTTAGCTAAGGTTGTTTTTCCCGAACCAATCGCGCCAACAATTGCAATGATCTCACCAGGTTTAATTGTGAAGTTCAACCCATCTAAAGCAGAGGTGCTAGCTCCAGGATAGGTGTAAGTGAGATTAACAGCAGAAATTTCACCTTTAACTTGTGATCGCTCTAAATTATCGGTATCCCCAGCATCTTTAATTTTTGGTTGAACGCTCAAAATAGCCTCAACCCGATCTACACTCACTTCTCCCCTTTGGTAAGCCGTAATGGTAAATCCTAAAAGTGCTGTGGGAAATACTAGCTGTTGAATGTAAATTAGTAATGTAACTAGATCGCCAGCACTCATTGTTCCAGAAATCAGACGACCAGCACCCAGCCAAATAATTATTAGGGAACTGATGTTTGCAAGTCCACCGATGATTGGGAAAAGAGTGTTACGACTTTTAGCTAAATCAAGGTTTGCTTCCAGTAGTCTTTGACTTTTATCTGCAAAAGCACGTCGTTCATTCTCTTCTTGAGCGTAAATCTTTAAGGCACCGATTCCGCTAATATCTTCCTGAATCAAATCGCTTAAGGAAGAGAGCTTTTCTTGTACTTGTTGTTGTTCGTTGCGAAGACGGTTACTAAACAATTGCACCAGTAAAAACATTGCCGGATATACTGCCAATGAGAAGATGGTAATGTCCCAACTCAGCGATAGCATTACTGGTAAAGTTAAAACATAAGCGAAAGAGGTATTTGCCAAACTCAATACGGCGAAACCTAATAACCGACGAATATTATCTACATCATTGGTCGCACGACTAATTAGATCGCCAGGAGTATTTGTAGCGAAATAAGATGGCTCTAATGTCAACAAATGCTCAAAAATATTTTGTTTGAGGTCAAATTCTACTTGACGTCCGACCCCAAACAACCAAATTCTTGAAGCCATTCTAATTAACCACATCGCCGAACTAAGTAGGGCAATAATGGCAACATAATTAAAAATATCCTCTAAATTAAAGTTAGATGAAAGCTTATTTACACAGTTACGAATAAGTAAAGGGATATAAACGCCCAACCCATTGACAGCCAGCAGAGCAAAAATTCCTAGTGCTGTTTCTTGCCAATGGGGACGTAGGTAGTTACCTAATGTAGTAAGTCGTCGTGATTTTGCCATTCCAGCAATGTAGAAATTTGTCTCTTTTGACACTCCTTAGTATGTATTAACTCTATCATTGACGGCGAATAAAAATCAAAAGAGCGTATTTTATCTCCGACTGAACTATGGGTTATAGTATGATGCACCCTAAAAATTACGCCTTAAACATATTGCGGAAATAAAAAGTTAGCGAAAATTAAAACTAAAAAAATTAGAACTAAAAAAATTAGAACTAAAAAATTGGAGTACTTTCTGCTACGAAGGCGTAGCAGGATACCCCGATGGATATATTTTTTAACCTCCTAATTCTAGTTACGGTTACCACGCAAGAAGAAAGAAACCTGATTTAGGTAACTGTCCCAAACCTGGGTTGTTAGCTGCAAGGTTTCAGCGTTAGGGACAAAATCTTCTAAACGCAAACCTCTGCGGCCGATTTCTTGAGGATTTTGTAAAAGATAAGGCGACACTTTCAAATTTGCCGGATTCCAAGCCAAAACAGAAGAATCAGTATCTACACTAGTAAATATGCTATCGCCTGCTATATCAGTTACAGAATTATTTTGCGTATTATTTCCAAAAGCTACCAAGGTTTCCGATGGTGAATTTGTAAAAACAGCATTTTGATAATTTTGAATCACTTCCTGGCGAGCTATTTGTGTATCGCCAGTCATAGCAATTGGAGCTCTAACCAAAAAGTAAGCAACTGCTGGCGTGCTGGCAAATAGTAATATTGCCAAAGCTCCACCTACCAAATATCCTCCCTGATCGCCAATGTCTCCACCTTTCTTCATTTTCTGTGAGGCAAGAATCATCAGTAAAATCGCCGCCCCCAGAGGTCTAAGTGGGAAAGATACAACTTCCCATAGTGAAGAAATCACTGGTTCGCCAGGAGTAAAGAAAGCGAAGCCAATAACTACTAACAGGATGATTAGTAATAATCGTCCTAAAAATGTTCCCGACGGATAAAATCTCCGAAATAGCGAAAAAATAATGGTCCCGATCAGCAGCCACAATAAAACCCGGCTTAGTAATACGAACATAGATTTACTCTCAAATCTTCGTTTCGCGGACAGCTTGTGGTTTTTCGGCGAAGGATTTATTTTCCGTGCAAATGATGTTTGTTACCATTTACTAACTTCAAACACATCACGCCTCACACACAAAGACTACCGTCGTAGTGATTTTAGTGCAATTCCTCTAGGATCTGTCTAGTATTTATGAATCCTAGATCCGTAATTTTGATGAATTAAATTAAATTAATTGAGCAACTACGTAGCTACAAGGAAAAACTATGACACAAGAAAATCCTACCATTTTGGTAACAGGTGGAGCTGGATATATTGGTTCTCATACAGTATATGCACTTAAAAAAGCTGGGTATAAAGTTATAATTTTGGACAATTTGGTCTATGGACATCGTGATTTGGTAGAAAGGGTTTTAGAGGTAGAACTAATTGAGGGCGATACAAATGATCGCCAATTATTGGATGAATTATTCAGCAGTCGAGATATTACTGCTGTTATACACTTTAGTGCTTATGCTTATGTGGGCGAATCGGTAAAAGATCCGGCGAAATATTATCGAAATAATGTAATCGGTACGTTAGTCCTCCTAGAAGCGATGCTAGCTGCTTCTGTGAAAAAATTTGTCTTTTCCTCTACCTGTGCGACTTACGGCGTCCCCAAAACAGTTCCTATGCCCGAGGATCACCCCCAAAATCCAATTAATCCATACGGGGAAAGCAAACTGATGGTAGAAAAAATCCTTTCTGACTTTAACAATGCTTACGACTTGCGATCAGTACGTTTTCGTTATTTTAATGCTGCTGGTGCCGATCCCTCTGGCTTATTAGGAGAGGATCATAATCCCGAGACCCATTTGATTCCTCTGGTTTTACAAACAGCTTTAGGAAAGCGGGAGTCAATTTCTATTTTCGGTACTGACTATCCCACTAGCGATGGGACTTGTGTTAGAGACTACATTCACGTTAATGATTTAGCTGATGCTCATGTATTAGGTTTGGAATACTTACTTAAGGGTGGGGATAGTGCTGTATTTAACTTAGGTAATGGCAATGGTTTTTCTGTCAAAGAAGTTATTCAAGCAGCCGAGCAAGTGACAGGGAAAAATATCAAAGCTATAGAATGCGATCGTCGTCCTGGAGATCCACCAGCTTTAATTGGTAGCAGTGATAAGGCGAGACAAATTTTAGGTTGGGAACCTAAATATCCAAATATTCAGGATATTATTGCCCACGCCTGGAATTGGCACCAAAAGCGGCATAAGTAATGGTGATTGCGGATTGGGGACTGGCGACTAGTATATATATTTTTCAGGGTACTAATCTAATATTTTTTCATCTTCCATACCCAATCCCATCACTGCTTAATTTTTTGCAACGCGATAAATAATATTCCCATAACTGCGATCGCAGATAAACCTATACCCCAGATTGGAAATGTAATAGTCTTTGTTTCTCCAGGCTTTTTTATTTCTTTTCGATCTACAGCTTTATCTTCTTGAGGAATTATCCTTGACTCATCTGTATTTTTTGCAACTTTTTTCCCAAAAGCAACTGTTACAGGAAAATTCAATTCAAATGCTTTAAAACTACCTGGATTAATGGCAGAACCACTAAGTTTGAGTTGATACGCACCTGGTTGAGGAAAAACAATCTCAGAACCTGGTATACCCTGATACCTTTCAGCGTCAACTGCTTTTAGCTCTGGCTCAATGATGGGAGGACTGTCAACTTTAAAAGGTTCTTTATAGACTTTTAATTTACAATCGCATTCTGATAAGGGTATTACTTTACCACCCTTGCGGGTTAATGCAAACCAAGTTTTTGCAGGTTCGCCAGATCTGGGGTTATCATTGGGCTCGATATGTAATGTTGCTCCAACATCGGAGTCTATTTTAACTTTATGGGCGTAAACTGAGGAAAAATTTGTAGTAGTTGAAGTCAGAATCAAAAGTAAACAAGTCCCAGAACCAAAGAATGAGGTATTGCAAAGTTTCAAAATATTTTTGGTTGTGTGAATTATTTTGGCTGTATAAACAATTCTGCTAGGATTTTTTGCTGGGTACATAAAACTTTTGTAAACCAAAAAGTGACCAAAAATATCTACTTCTCAGCAGTATTACGCCAGTGCTAACAATAATCAATATCAAAGTTGCTAATTTATTGTGCCAATTGACATCGAAAGAACCAAGGTAGTGAGAACCAATGATTGCCGCATGAAATACACTTAGGATTGCAGCTGGAACGCTGAGTAAGTGAATCTTGCGCCACAAATGACCCAAGTATTTTTGTAAACTATCAAAACTGGTAAAAGCAGCTGGAGCCATTAACAATAATGCGATTAAACCTGCTAAAGTACCCCATTGATATTCAATTGTAAAAAAAGAAACAGCTTCTAAGTTCCATTCAAACGAATGTTCGACTTTGTGAATAGTATGTGCAAGGGAAAGTACAAAAGCACCCACACCCAGAGCGCGTCGGTAACGTAAAGGGGAAGCCCACAAACCACTTAGAGGACGAGCAATTAAGGCTAAAGCTAAAAACATCAATGCTGCGTGTCCTGTGTAGTCCACCATTGTTTGTCCGGTTCGCAGCAGAGTAATGATACCGATGCTTATAGTTACCCAACCACCCATCCGGAATAGTTGAGAGCGTCTGTCCTTACTTACCAAGGATGTGGAGACCCCTACACCCAACATCATAGGTAGAGTTCCCAAACCAAACGCGAACATAGTTGCAGCACCCATTGCTAATTCACCAGTTTCCGCTGCTTTGATTTGGGCTACGTATAAGAAGCCACAAGGCATTAATCCCCAGGTCATTCCCAATAAACCCGGAGTCCACCATCTATTTTGCAAAGAAAGCTTACTCATCCCTGCACTCAAGCGATTGTGCAAATTCCTCTGTAAAATTGGGTGTAATAGAGGAATACGGGGAAGAAAATCGGGTTTAATTTGTTGAATTCCAAACCATATCAACATTAAACCACCGATAATTGCCATCCACTGACGTAAGGTGCTACCTACTCCCGCTAATTGTCCCCCAGCGAGTAATACCGAACCTAAGGCTCCAATTCCAGCGCCAAAAAGTGTATAGCTTAGTATTCGCCCTGCATTTAACAATAAGTGAAACCTTAACTGTTCTACCCAATGGGGATTTTGTTGATTTTTAGATAAAGAAAAAGCCACTGTTAAGGGACCACACATCCCCAAGCAGTGTCCGAAGCTCCCTAGAAAACCTAGGGTCATAATGAGTAATAAATTCAGCATCATGTTGTTATACAATTAAAGGCTATTGATGCTTAAGAATGTAGATTAAATAAAGTACAAAAGTAGGGTGCTGTTAGCATTGCGTAACGCACCATTCCAAATTTCAGAGTTGCAGTTTATTATAAATTCTCATTCCTTAATAATCTTTGCCTCGTAGCGCTACATTCATTTCTCACAAAAACAAAACTCAGAAATATTAAGTTAGGTTGATGTACTCCTAATCTAAAAAACAAGGATATAAGATTATTCTTTACTTAAGGTAAGGTTGATGCTAACCCGATGTCTTGACATGATCAAATACAAAGCATCAGTAATCAAACTGATTCATGTAAAATAAAAAATCTACATTTGATGCTCGTTATTGTGATGCTTTTTGTGACCTTGTGGCTTGTCTGTTGTTACCTGAATAACTTCCGTATCTTTAATGACTTTACCGCCGATTGCTAAATCTTCATGTTTATTAGTGTTTAAAGTAACGCTAATTTCATTATTACCTGGTTCGAGATTATTGAGATAGTACCAAGAACTGTAAAGCCTGGTAATTTTTTTACCATTTATAAATAAATGAGCGTGCCCTTCATTTAATACTGAATTTTTATTAATTCGTTCTGGCGCAAACTTAAAATTAGCAACCTTGATTTCTAAATTCCACCCCTTTATTGTATCTTTGTGGACTATTAAATCTACTTTTGGTGCATCTTGAGTAGCAGGAATTTCTACTTGTTTATGATGGTGATGCTTGCCTTTATCAGTTTTAGGGCTAGCATTAGCAAGACAGCTTGTCAAACAAATTAAACTGAAACAGGATAATCCGAGCACAGCAACCAAAGATTTATTCTTCATGGTTTGCAATGAAAATTAATTACGCTGTAGAGAATCCCAAATACCTTACGTGTAAATACGCATGAAGTCAAAAGACATAATGTCAAACTTAAAAAAATTTCCAGTCTTAATCCTAGTAAAAATAAGACTTACAGAGGTAAAAGCAAATATATTAAGAAAAGTTATAAGGATATAAGACAAAACAGAAATCAAGGTGTTATATACTACTACTGCATTGAAAATTTACTGATTTATTGTTGGTTTCTATAGAGCAAACTGGATTAAATATTTATCGTCTTCACCATCTAAGGAATGAGAATTTAATAACCTGTAATTCTTAAATCTGGAATGGTGCGTTACGCAATGCTAACAGCACCCTACTTTTGTACTTTATTTAATCCATATTCCTAAGCACACATCACATCATCCAAATTTCAAGTGGGAAAGATAATGAAAAAATGGATATGGCTAATTTTTTTATTAGCAGCAGTATTTTTCGTAGTTGGAAATGGTGGTTTTTCGCAAGCACCAAAGTCTAAAATTATTTCAGCAAGCAAAAGTAATAAAACTACTTTACAAGCCCAACCTCCAACTAACAAAAACCAGCTTCAAAATTACTCTACACCAGTAAATAATTATCCTCAAGTATCTGAAACAAATTTATTTACACACCTGAATAAATTAAATTTTCAGCGTTATACTTCCCCAGAAAGAGAACGCGCTCGTAGTTATATTGTTAATGAACTAAAAAAATTAGGATGGGAACCAAAATTAGAAAAATTTCCCCAAGGAATTAATATTTTCGCCGAACGTCAAGGAACTGAAGAAAATGCTGGAGCAATTCTGATTGGAGCTCATTATGATACGGTGTTTAGATCTCCTGGAGCCGATGATAATGCTAGTGGTGTTGCTGTCATTTTGGAAATGGCTCGAATTCTAGGAAAAACTCCAACACCTCGAACCTTAGAATTAGTTTTTTTTGATAAAGAAGAAGCTGGACTTTTAGGTAGTTTGGCTTTTACTGCTCAGCCAAAACATATGGAAAACCTCGCAGGGGTAATTGTAATGGATATGGTGGGTTATGGCTGTTACACTTCAGGTTGTCAAAAATATCCCGATAATTTACCTATAACTCCACCTAGCGATCAGGGTGATTTTCTTGCAGTCATTGGCGATATAGAACATTTACCTTTATTAAATTCCTTTGGTACTCCCAAGCTACTAGCTTCAAAGTCTGAAAACTCAAATGGGAATTCAAAAGCCAGCTATTTAAAAACCTTATCTCAACCATCTGTTTTAAAGTTGCCGATCCCTCTTAAAGGTATCCTCACACCTGATGTATTGCGTAGCGATCATGCTCCATTTTGGTATCAGGGAATAGGAGCGGTTTTAATCACAGATACCGCTAATCTTCGTACACCTTACTACCATAAACCTAGTGATACTTTTATTAATATTGAGCGTTCGTTTTTTAGAGGTGCAGCACAAATAATTGTTGATGCAACCACCGATTTACTTGAAAATAGAGAATCTCTAAAAACTCCCGTAAAGAATAATACTTAAATATTTAGATTACAAGTTTTGTTATTTATCTCCTCATTGTCCATCTCATAATAGTTCAAGATCTTCTGAAGGAGGAGCAGAAGATGGAGAATAGGGAATAGGAAAAATTTTTAACAAAGATGTATGGTCATAAATAAATTTTTTGCTGCTCGGAAATTTATTCTTTGCTGTTTACATTTACCAATTTTTCCGTTCCCGTTTATTTCTTTTATTTCAACAACTCAGAGCAGTTAAACCCTAAAGGGTATTATCTAGAATGCTCCAGTACGACCCAAAAGAATGTGAAATGTTTTAACAAGGACGAGTACATCATATAGTGGATGCCACTTTTTCTGATATTGCAAATCTAATTTAACAACTTGTTCAAAATCTTTGACTTGGGAACGTCCATTAATTTGCCATTCTCCCGTTAAACCAGGTTTGACATTTAAACGCTCCCAGTGGTGACCTTGATATTTGCTTACTTCATCTGCTGTTGGTGGACGCGTTCCAACTAAACTCATCTCACCCACCAAAACGTTAAAAAATTGTGGTAGCTCATCTAAACTACTGCTTCGAAGAAACTTACCGACTCTTGTGACTCTAAAGTCATTTTTACTTTTAAAAAACAGTCCATTTGCTTCGTTTTCAACTAAAGACTTGAGCTTTTCGGCGTCACTCACCATAGAACGAAATTTACGAAGACGAAATGGGCGTCCTTGAAGTCCGTAACGTTCTTGCTCGAAAAATATTGGACCTGTTGGATCGTCAAACTTGATTGCAATAGCTATCGGTACAAATAGAATTGCCAAAATTACTAGTCCAACCAGACTACCGACAATGTCCAAACAACGTTTAAATTTTGATGTTGCAGAAGGATGTGGTTCGGGTTGTAATTTCCAAGTGCTGGAATTTCCCCCCCTAAAATATGCTGTTAATGATGTCTGGTACATTGCTCGGCGAAATAATAGATAAAAAATATATTTATGAGTCTTTAATTATGAATATAGACCTAGTCTTACTCAATTAATCATTGTTAAACAGTATATTTACTTAATCTTCATCAAGATAATCTATCAGATCGCTTTTAATAAATTTACGATAAAGCGAAAAAAATATTTCTTATGGGGGATGATAATTGACATAGTGACCTGAAAATTCTTTTTATTTGTCTTCTTGCTTGCTATTAATTCACTAGTTGTAGTGTCAGTCAAAAAAAACACTAAACTAATTAAAGTTAAAAATATAAATTAATGTTTTCTGAGTGTTAATCTGCGTATAATGCAGAGAAAAGGGGATAAAACACCTTTGTCTGCTTGATGAATAGATAGATTTTAGAGTAATATATTTAACTAGTTGTTTTGTTTGAATTATAAAATTAAGTTGTATTTAATAATTGAATGCTAGCTACTTGCTTTATCTAACTTTAAATTATCTAATTCTGGTATCAATATGTTTAGTTATACTTCCGTATAAGCTGTAAGTTTCACTTAGTATTTTGAATGCTTCGAGTGCTACTATTACTTTTTATTTGCTTAAATAATTTTTTGCTCAAATAAATTTTTGTGGTGCTATCTCAGAATTAAGGTTTGAAAAATATGATTCCAACAGAGGTTGAAGATAAAGTCAAAGAAATGAATGCTAGAGTTAATGGCTTAGAGTCTATTGTGGAACAAATAGGGGAAGCTGTCCTAGCCACAACCCAAACCATCGAAAATCTTGGTAATAGAATTGATAATTTAAGCGTTCAAGTTGAGGAGCAAGGAAAGCAAATCCAGCAGCAAGGTTATCAAATATTGGCGCTTTGCAATGTCATTGAGACTCTAGCTGACAACCAAGATGACTCGCTGAAAAAAATCACTGGATTGACCCAGAGTCTCAACCGTTTAATGGATATACTTGAAGGGACAGAAAAATAGTGGGTAGGAAAAAGTTACAATCTCAGTCTGGTGACAGCAATTTTTCCTGAGAAACAGACATCAACATCACTATTGGGAGTTTTTTCTCGTTTGGCATATTCACCGGTATAGTAAAAGTTATTCCCTTCTATGTGATAGTTGATGGGTAAAGGTTTTGTGCATGATTCACAAAATATCACTTCCGGTTGTGGACTTTCCGGAGATAGGTGGGGCAAATTTACGTTCCAAAAACTACCTATTTCTATAGGACGTTCGAGTAAATCGACTAAAATTTTCGCAGTCCACTTGGATGACACATCCCAATCAAACTGTAAATCTTTTTTTTTGTACTGTGAAATTGCAATTCCTGGAACACCGTGCATTGCTGCTTCTCTAACTGCTGCAACAGTACCAGAAATGTATGTATCCACTCCCATGTTACCACCAGCATTGATTCCTGAAAGTACATATTTGATATCTTGACTGATGTGACTTACAGCAACACGAATACAATCTGCGGGAGTACCTGAAATTGCATATTCATTTTCGGAGCGATTTTGAATTTGGATGGGAATGTTTGTAGTTACTCGATGTCCGCAACCGGAGTGATGTTCTTTAGGAGCTGCAACGATAATTGGTGGTTTGCGTTGTGGTAATGAATTTACAGCTTTGTAGAGTGCTTGAATTCCGGGAGCGTCAATTCCATCGTCATTGGTGAGTATAAAAGTCATAACTTTTTTAATTAGTTACTGGTCTTTTCTTTTAACAAAGAGCCAATATATATTGCAAATTATATTTTCGTTCATCAAGAAGAAAATTAGCAGATTCGGAATCAAATCAACGCAAATATATAGCGCTACGCGCAAGCGGCTAGCGTAAGCGTACCGGATCCGCAGGTAGCGCAGCTAGAGGCAAAGACGCGCCTTACGGCGTAAGCGCAGCCATACCGTAAGGTTTAACGCCGTCGCCGCAGGCTCTAGGTATTGCGTGTCCGTAAGGACATAAGTCATTAGCATCGCGTGTCCGTAGGACATAAGCCTAATACGTATTGCTTTTAGGGTAAATATATGTCCTAACGTAACTTCGTAGTGCGATAAAAGTTATTTTCAGCAAGTTAGAGAAAAAATTAGGGAGCTTCAATCAGGATTGTTGTGGAGTTCAACTTACTCTTTAGTCTCTTTGGAGACGCAGCAGCACCACGTCTCCAATAAGTTTATACGCGAAATTTTTTCCCCCATGACCCTATACTCAAAAAATTATGCGATCTAGATATTCTTCATTCTTTTACATAAAGTTAAATGTTTGTAATTAATCTGGCTTTGCGGAGAAGGAAAGTTAATACAGTTTCCTCTTGGGAAATTATTTCTGCTGTAGTTTCCATCCCTGCTTGTAAATCAAAATGTTCATCTTGCTTTTCTAAGTAAGAATGTTCTGGTTCGATGGTCACTTGATAAGAAGGTGGTTCGGGAGTGAGAGATTTTTGCTCTTTTTCCACTGTATCGGCGGTTATTTCTCTAACTGCACCCTTAAGGACGCCATAGTCTGGATATGGGTAAGCAGAAACTCGCATTTGGACTTTGCCTTCCTGACAATCAGCAACTTTGACAGCCTTGCAAATTTTAACTTTGCTGATGTCTTCTGCTGTAACCCGAGCTTTAACCACCAAGGGAGCAGAACCGGGAGAAATATGTGCAACAGCTTCCCCTGGATTGACTACTTGGGAGGGATTTCTTAATTCTAAGTTGAGAATAGTTCCCGCCATTGGAGCCCTAACTATAGTTTTTTGTAAATCCTCAAGAACCTGTTTGAATTCCTGGCGATCGCTCATAATTTGATTTTCGATTTCGATTCGCCTTTGGACGATGCTTTCTTTTTCTTTGTGCAATGCAGCTAAAGTAGATTCACCCCTAGCCTTAATTTGCGCTATTTCTTCTTGAGCAATGGAGATTTCTGCATTTGTTGGGTTTATTTGAGCTTTTGCATTCTCTACCCTAGCTTGTGCAGCTTTAAAAGATTGTTCTTTCTCTTTAATTTGCAATTCAGAGATAGCTCCGGTATTACCCAGCTTTTGGTATCGCTTCATCTCTTCCTTGGCTAAGTCTAGATTTGCAATTGCTTCGTGTAATTGTGCCTGAGTACCAATTTCTTTGTCTCTATATTCTCTCTTGGTTCGTCTTAATTTAGCTTGTGCTGATGCAACTTGTCTCTCAACGGACTTAGATTCAGCATTAATCTGTGCTTGTAATGCCCATAGTTGGGCATCAATTTGAGATAATTCCAATTGATTCTGACGAATCCGCAGTTTAACCTGACTCTTTTTTGTTCTTAGTTGAGAATCATCAATGGTAGCTATTGGTTGACCTTTTGCAACTACTTGATTCTGTTTGACCTTGATGCTGGTCACCATTCCCGATGCTGCTGCTTCCACGACTCGATCTTCCCCAATCGGGCGTACCCTAGCAGTTGTTTTTACTGTCATCGGATACTCGGTGGTTGCAGCTAGTGCAACTGCAATCCCAACTGAACCTGGTAGAACCAAGCCTCCCAATCTTGTCCAAGTACCAATTTCCGGTAACAGATCTTCACTCCCGATTTGGGGTAAATATTCAGGTTTACTCTCGATGGGTTTGCTTTCAATAAACATGATAAATCAATATATAAATTGACTAATATAAATTAACTAAGAAAAGCATCACAGATTTGCTCAAAGGAATTATTTCTGTAATATTCTTGTCAATCGTGATATACGCTTTTTTAGTTTATATTGAAATATTCAATTTAATGCAAACTTATAAAAAAAACAGTATGGCAATATTATTTATTACTAATATGATGTTTTTCATGTAACCTTATATCTTTTTTTTAGATCCTACCTGTTATTATTAGTAATTATTTAAAACCTCTTATGCCAAAGATTGTAGATTATTGCAAATAATTTTATTCGTTAATGTTAGTGCAAAATTTGCTACTCAAGTAAAGTGATCAAAGCAACATTGTAAAATAATTTGCCATCAAATTTAAGTAACTTAAAAGTGTGTTTTTATTGTTAAAATCAGCCATATCACAAGTTGTAAAGTCAATTTTCAACCTCTAATGGAGTAGAACCTTAAATGATTAAAAAACACTAACTTAGACCAAGTTAAGCATAGGATATAGTTTAATTTTTCAAGCTTTTAGTAAGAAGAAAATCTATAGTCTAAGTCAACCACCTCCGGTTATTAAATCGAGGTTTCCAGGATATAGCCGCAAGGTATTATGAAATATCAGTTTGTTCGACAGCATAGTGAAGAAGACTGTGGTGCCGCTTGTCTGGCTGCCATTGCAAAACATTATCAGCGCACATTTGCCCTCAACCGAGTTCGGGAAGCAATAGGTACGGGACAACTAGGAACAACCATGTTGGGCTTAAGACAGGGAGCAGAAGCTCTAGGTTTTAATGCTCGAGCAGTCAGAGCTTCACCAGAACTGGTTAATCAAATAAAAAAAGCACCACTCCCGGCGATTATTCACTGGAAAGGAAAACACTGGGTTGTTTTATACGGACAGAAAGGAAATAAATACGTAGTTGCAGACCCAGCGATCAATATTCGTTACTTATCTAAGAAAGAGTTGGTTGAAGGATGGGCAAACTGGGTCATGCTGTTGGTGGAGCCAGATTCAAGCCGTTTTTACGAGCAACCGAATGACAAAATCGGAGGATTTGGGCGCTTCTTTTCTCGGGTGTGGCCTTATAAAGGTATTCTGGCTCAGGCTCTTGTTTGTATCATCATAGTTGGTATGCTTTCCCTTGCTTCTCCTATCCTGATGCAAATCCTCACAGATGATGTACTCGTTCGGGGTGACATGGATATGTTGAGGGAAGTAGGAATTGCTGTTTTAGTGATGAACATCGTCAGTTACAGCCTAAGGATGGTTCAATCTAACTTAGTCGCCCATTTTGCCCAAAGGTTGCAACTGAGTCTGATACTTGAATTTGGACGACAAATTTTACGCTTACCTCTAAAGTATTATGAAGCTCGCCGTAGTGGTGAAGTGGTGAGTCGGTTAGAAGATATTCAAAAGATTAACCAGTTAGTATCACAATTAGTAATTGCTGTACCCAGTCAATCTGCGATCGCATTAGTCTCTTTGGGCGTGATGATTTTTTATAGCCCTATATTGACATTGGTCGCAGTTGGAATTGCAATTTTGATGACTGGTTCTACATTTGTTTTCCTACCCTCACTACAGCGCAAGTCAAGAAATTTATTGATTTTGGAAGCTGAAAATCAAGGTGTTTTGGTTGAAACTTTCAAAGGTGCATTAACACTCAAAACAACCAATGCAGTACCGCAATTTTGGGAGGAATTACAAGCTAGATTTTCTCGATTTGCTAACGTATCATTCGGTACTATTCAAATTGGTATTATCAATAATGTATTCTCTGGATTCGTTGCTACCAATGGTAATTTAGCCTTACTTTGGTATGGCAGTAGTTTGGTAATTAATCAGGAAATTACTATTGGTCAGTTGCTAGCTTTCACCAGTATGAATCGGAATTTGTCGTCATTTATTAGTACTGTAGTTTCCTTTGTCGATGAATTTACGATGGTCAAGACTGCTACCCAACGCTTATCGGAAGTGACTGACGCGACGCCAGAAACAAAAGACGACGAGAAGAAGCATTACGCTAAAATTCCTAGTGACGCTGACATTACCTGTGATAACCTCACATTTCATTATTCCGGTAGATTAAATCTGTTGGAAGACTTTAACATCCGCATTCCTGGTGGAAAAGTTGTGGCGTTGATTGGCGAATCAGGTTGTGGTAAAAGTAGTGTGGCTAAAGTGATTGCAGGTTTGTATGTACCTCAGTCGGGTAACATTCGCATAGGTGATTATAATTTAAAGGATTTATCTTTAGATTGTTTGCGAGAACAGATTGTTCTGGTTCCTCAAGATGCTCACTTTTGGAGTCGAACGATTGTGGAAAATTTTCGTTTAGCTGCTCCGAGAGCTAGTTTTGAGCAAATGGTGCTTGCTTGTAAAATTGCTGAAGCTGATGGTTTTATTAGTAAGTTACCAGATAAATACCAGACTATTTTAGGTGAGTTTGGTGCGAATATTTCTGGAGGTCAACGTCAAAGACTTGCGATCGCCAGAGCAATAATTAACGATCCACCTATTTTGATTTTGGATGAATCAACCGGGGGGCTAGATCCAGTTAGTGAAAATCGAGTTTTGAGTCAATTGTTTGCTTTTCGTAAAGGAAAAACTACAATTTTGATCAGTCACCGTCCCCGGGTAATTTCCAAGGCTGATTGGATAATACTGTTAGATCAAGGTCAATTAAAAATCCAAGGAACTTTCGAAGAATTGCGTTCTCAATCGGGTAACCATTTAGATTTTTTAAACCCTTAGAAGGTGTTATAAAAACTTATTTTTAGCTGATTGAATTCTGCCCTAATTAAGGTTTTAAACTCTTTTGAACTACTCGTTTATCATACTCAGTCTAGGAGAGCCATA